>DRLX01000073.1 GCA_011322715.1 Desulfobulbaceae bacterium | reverse complement strand
CCAGCCAAAGGACTGGACGATCTCCAGGGCCAGCTCCGGGGCCATGGCCGCGTCGATCATGGATGGCGAACGGAACCAGAGCGCCCGGCCGATCTCCAGTTCCTCCTGCCGGGCCGCCCAGTCCCGTACAGTGGCAAAGTGGCTCCACTCGAGACCGGTAACAACAGTGACGGTTAAACGTCCTGCGAAAATCGATGATAAAGGATAAGACCGCCTCGGCATATAATCATGCGTGACGTTACAATTAGCGTTGAAGGCAACCAGACGGAGGCGGATTTCAACCATCTGAGAAGTCTGGCTCGGCAGGCCCGTATCACAAATACTGCCCTGACCATTGCCATTGAGCTGGGATAAAGCTACTCTGGCAACAGGAAACTGTTTTATATTGTTCGGGGCTCTCCTTTATCCTTGATCTGCAAAAGAGCATGGAACTCTGGCCATGGCTCTGGCTGGGGCAGTGGCTGCATCTGCCCAAACTGGCAGGCAAGGGGTTTGGCAGGTATGAACTGGCAGCGGTCAGGTAAAAGTCAGCAACCTTGAACATGAAACAGGAAGCGGGATGGCTAAAACGAGACAGGCGGTAATCATTATTCACGGCATCGGTGAGCAGCGACCTTTTGAAACCCTGAAAAAGTTTGTTGCCAAGGTCATTGTTGCCCAGGGCCGGGATGTACGAAACAAACCGGACAGAATGAGCCTGCTCTTCGAGTTACGTCGTCTGCAGCTTCCCCGACGGAGGGGACAACCCCAGACTGATTTTTACGAGTATTACTGGGCCCACCACATGCGGGACACGGAACTGAGGATGCTCCTCTCCTGGTTCCGTACCCTGCTGTGGCGCAGGCCGTCCACAGTGCCGAAAAAACTGCGGCCCTTTTATTGGCATCTCTGGGGGATGCTCGGTGCAGCCATGACGGCCTTGGTGCTCGGCTATATCAAGCTGGGCATCGGTACGGTACTGGCCCTGGGGCTTTTCTATTTCATTGACCGTAATATTACGCGGATAGGTTTTGGGACCATTGACGACGCGGCCCGGTACCTGAACCCCACCCCTGACAATATCGACCAGCGAAACCAGATCCGCAAAGAGGGCATCGAGCTGCTGGACGCCCTGCATAGATCAAAAAAGTACAACAGGATCGTGCTGGTCGGCCACAGTCTCGGTTCGGTCATTGCCTATGACCTGACCCGGTTTTACTGGGCCATCCTGGAACCTGTGGATGGATCTCCCCCTCCGGGCAGGACCTTTCTGGAAAGCTGGAAAAGGGAAGCAGCGCAGGCTGGCGATAATATCGAATCATTCCAGCAACTGCAAAGCAGAACATGGCTACAGTTGCGAGAAACGGGATACCCCTGGCTGATCAACGACCTGATTACCATCGGCTCTCCTTTGACCCATGCGGAAATGCTGCTTGCTGCAACTCCAGAAGAATTTACCGGGAAAAAGGAAGATGGCGAGTACCCATGTTCACCGCCGGTGCCGGACAGTAAAGAAGTTTATTATTCAAGACGTTACACCCTGGATGATGGCACCATTAGGCAGGCCCTGGTCCCGGCGTCATTTACTCCATTTATCTGTGTCCGCTGGACAAACATCTTTTTCCCCCACCGCAGGATGATCATGGGCGACCTCATAGGCGGCCCGCTGCAACAGGTCTTCGGCCCCGGTATCCGTGATATCGAGGTCGGGCTGCAGGGTCTTGTCAATAACACCCTGGTGTGCCATAGCCGGTACTGGAGATTTGCCAAAGATGAAAAGAAAAAGCCCGGATGCAAACACCCAACCGCTGAAATCGCAAAATACCTGTGCCTGGATATTGAGAAGGGAAAATTCAGGCTGCCCGAAGTGTGAACCGGGGTACAACACATCTGGCATTCCAGATACATGTTTATCCAGTGGGGGAATAATCCGAGGCTGGAGGCAGCACCTTTCGCTTTTTAAACTCTTTTGCGGCAATGGTCATGTAACGGGTTTCCCCTCTTTTTTCCAGCTGCTTTCCAAGCTGGAAATTAAGAATTGTGGACAATTCCCGCATTCGGACTGTCCTCCAGAGTTCATTGCCCTCTTTGATTTTTTGAACAAGGTGCTCTGTAAATTTCTGTTTGTAGCATTCTTTGTCTTTGTAAGAAGATTTGGTTTTTTCCCACTCTGCAAATAAATCTTTATAGCGCTTCTTGCGGCCTGAGAGATGAAGATGGGCAGCGATGCAGACACTGCCCAGTCCCAGGGGTTTCCCCATGCCCAGCTTGTGGGCGCACCCTTCGGGCAGGTCCAGGACAAAGAGCAGGGCGCCCAGCTCTTCGGATGAGAGGTTTTCAAAGCGGATTCTGCCGTTGAATTGCGACCCTGTCTTAACCGGGCGGATTTTGGTGTACTGTGATGGATGCTGCTTGATTTCCTGCTGATCTTTCTGCTCCCAGTGCTCGCCGGACTTGTGCCAGTACATCTTGTGGCCGCGGATTGCCGAACTGGAATTATAGTGTTGAAGTTTGCTGGCGTCTTCGCTGGTCTGCACCAGGTAATGCTGAAAGGTGGTCGGTTTAGGGGTGGAGAGGATATGGGGCGTTTTCACTGCCATCTGTTGCCGAGCACACTCATGCTGGAGGACAGCATCTTCAAAGAATACCCTGCCGGCATGGGAAGAGGTGTTGCCGAAGATCTCCCCGGCAAAATCAGGAATTGGGATTTCTTCTGGTTTTTGCTCCTGCAGCCAGCGAGGAATGTGTTCTCCTATGATTTTTTTGTAGGCCAGGCGAAACATGGCGGTATGGCCGAATGAGACCCGCTGTTTCCTTTCGCTGTCCTGCCAGAGAGTATAAAAACAGGGTACGCCCTCTTTCTCTTCCCTTGCCTTCTGGATGAGATTCGGGACATCATTATCTCGATTGGAATCATCCAGATAGTCCTGCACGTCTTGCCTGGAAAGCCGTATTTCTCTTGCGTTTTCTGCAGGGTTGCGGACAAACCAGTCTCTTTTTTTCTTCCCCGGCATATCTCCGGAGACCACAAGATAGCCTCCTTCCTGCTTGAGCTTGATGTAGGTGAATTCTTGATACGTTTTCTTTTCTTCCTTATACTTTTTTCTGGCCTCATGCTTGGGTACCTGGTGAAAATTCTCACCCGATGAGCGGATATAAAACCTTTCGCCCGCTGTCACTCTACGGTCTTTCACCAACACACCGGCCATACACTTGTATTGTGTTTTTGTATTTGTTCGATCTGACGAACAGATGCATGAACCATATTCATGACGCAGGTTACTTTTATCCGCCAGGGCCCGGTAATAGAGACGCTGGTCGGTATCAACAAAATGCAGCCGGCCATAACTGACGATCTCCACCAGGGTACGTACCATGCCGCGCAGGGAGCTGCCGGGAATACGGCATATCCCGGCCGGTGAAAAGAAATCGGGCTTTTCGTTGCTCCTTTTGCCTTGTTGCACCTCTTCCTTGGTCAGGGTACCCCGGATATAGAGAGGGGTCAGGGCCTCTATGCGCAGATCGATCCAGCCGGTATGCCTGTTGTTCTCTGTAAAATATTTATTTTCCCTGGGACAGCTCCCCGGCACGGTGACAACGGTTTTGTTCAGGGGAACAAAATTATAAGGGGCCGAGGCCGGGTTTTTTACCTGGCGGATATGATCAAACAGCATTGCTTGATTTCGCTTTCGCTCGGGGGAGCCTCCTTGGCCGGATGAAACTGGCGGTTGGCTGTCAAAGAGAACCTCGCCGTTTTCTCTGGTTATCCGTACCGGCTGCCCTTTTTCCCGTTGCACCAGGACAGGGGTATTGTCAAGGTCAAGATTCTGCAGGGGTTTCCTGGGAAACGGCATGGATCTACCGTTTTCAAACCGGAGTCTTACATCCAGTTTGCCTTTTTTTGTTTTCTTTACCTGGAGGGTTGCCTTTTCCATCTTTTTCCCCGAGCAGTTGTTCTGTTAGGTTTGGTTCCTCAACCTAATCTTATTGCAGTCCTTTGGGTCAACATCTTTTGAGAGATTATGCCCCGCCTGGCTCACCGGCAAGTTCCAGGGGAATAAAGTTGTTGTTCTCTCCCCTGCAAGCGCAAAATTCCACAAAGCGGCAGTCCACATACCCGGCCTGGTGGATCTTGTTTGTCCGGATGTAATTATGGGTCTTGATAAAGACACGGTTTGTTAAATTGCCCTTTTCGTCAAACTCAAGCCCCTTGAGCGGCAGGTGCAGGGTGGCGCCCCGGTCCTCGGTGATGGAGGTAAACAGGGGACTTTCAGGTTCGGCATTGCCCTTCCTGGTGCCGAACAGGAGCTGGCAGGCAATCACCATGTCCCACTCTTCCCCCTGTCCATCAATGCGCAAGCGGCCCTGCCAGGTATTGCCGCTGTTGCGCACGAGGTGGAATTCCCTGTCCGCATTGAACACCCGCATTCGCTGGACGTGGCGCAGGGTGAACGGTTCGTCCTGAAAAAAGGTAAATGTTCCCTGCCGGTAAAGACAGGTTTCCACCCGGTCGTCCAGCCAGAGGACTGCCGCGCTCCTGCCGGTGAAATTTTCCGACAGCAGCGTAGACACCGTCTCCGTGGTACAAGGTTCAAGGGGCTGCCATGTCGAGGCCATGCGTACCAGTTTCAATCCACTTGGCCTGGATGATTGTTCCCTGTTCATACCCTTACTCTCCCTCACTCAAGGCGGTGACAAATTCCTGCAGCCGTTTCCTGTCCTCTTCCGGCAGCGCGGAAATATCTTCATTCAATGTGATGTCCAGGCCGTTGGCGGTTATTCGCGCCCCTTTGCCCTGGAACACGCCCCTGCCGATGTTCTTTTCCCCGCCCACGGCCAGGTCGCCTGTCCACAGGTCCTTGAGCAGCAAGAGGAGCAGGCCGATTTCCGCAGGAGAAGGTTTATCTATTTCAAAGGTGAATTCCAGGGGCGGGCTCTCCTTTTTCGCAAAAACAGGCATGGTATCGAACAGGGCCCCCTTCTGCACCCCGCCGGTGAAGCGGTTGACCCTGATTCTGCTCTGGAGTTCAAGAGAAAAACCATGCTCATCAAGATACACATCCTCGACCCGCAGCCGTCCTTTTTTCTGCCCGCCTTCCAGCCCTTCTTCCGACTGATCGACATATCCAAATAGATCACGCAGGAGTTCCCGGCCATTGGCCAGACCCAGGGTATTGACGATCCGCTCGGCTCTGGCCCGCAGGGCCCCCTTGATGGAACTGCCGGGCAGGACCCATTGGGCGCCGGAACGGAGCTGGACGGCATCGGGCTGTTCCGGCTCGTTGCCGTAGGAACGGACAACCAGAGAGTCTTTCAGTTGCATCCGGGCCGTGAGACAACACCCTGACCGGGAAATATCCCACGGTTCGTCCAGATCTTCGGGGTCAGCAGGGGCGTGGTTGTTCCCGGACCCCTTCAGCCAGGCCAGAACATCCTTTTTTGAGGAAAAATCATAGATAAAGAGGTCCAGGTTTCCCTTGGGCCGGAGTTGTCCCAGGCCGTTGTTGGTCCTGGCCCCCACCCGGATACGGCCCTGGTTGAGCAATTCGATGATGGTGCGGAGAAATTTGCCGGTATCCGGGTCTTGTTTTCTCCGGGTTATCTCGATTTCCAACCGGAAGACAGCGCCCCTTTCCAGCAGTTCAAAGTCAAACTTTCCGGTCTTTCTCGCCAACCCGGTAGTGTTGTCGATCTCTACCCCGTCACGGAGGACGACCACTGCCGGAAGGCCTTTGCTCTCGTCCAGAAGCAGGTCCCGGCAACTGATACCGCTTTGCCGCCCCTCCTCATCCCGGCTGTATCCCCAGAATGACTGGAAGCCCTCTGATTCACGGTCAACGGCTGCCGGCATGGCATGACGCAGGACACCTAGGAACGCGCTTGCCGGAATGCAGGGTCGGCCGTCGCTGTCACGGATGATATCCATTTCGCTGTTTTCCGCCCTGCCGCTGCCCATGTGGATGGGTGTGACCGCCTGCAACCACCCACGCAGGATGTATTTGCCTGTGATGGTATTTTTATCAGTCAGCATGCTGTCCTTCCTGTTGCTGATGGGAGATCTTTTTCCGGCGCATTTCAGAAAAAAAGGTATCGTAAAAGACAAGGACCAGTTCCCCGGCAAAGTGTTTGTCTGCCCAGGGAGTACAGGCGGCCCATTCACCGAGTTGTTGAAAACTGGAAAATTCCGTTTTACTCTTCATCCGGCTGTGCATATTCTCGACCGGGTCGTTTTGCAGTTCTATCCAGCGGTACAGCCTTTCTGCAAAAAGGAAAAATTTTTCTTGTGAAAGTTTTTCTTTTTCAAAATCCAGAGGCTTTTTCAGGTCGCGGACCAGGCAGTAGCTCTTGTTCCTGGGTAGTTTTTTCATCCTGGCTGCTGTATCTTCCTCAAATCCTGCGTCTGCAGGATTATCAAGCAACTCTTTGGGAAGGCGAAAGCCGGCGATAAACTCCAGGAGATTGTATTCGGGACCGACACAGTTTTTAAGCGCATCCAGGGCGATGTCGCGCATTTTGTTGATCTTGACGACAAATTCTCTCCGATCTCCGGTAACTGCCATGGCCCGCAGCTTGGCGCAGAGCGAAGGCGAGGGCAACCGGTCGGCAGGAAATTTCTCCAGCTCGTAATGGGCCTCCAGCCTGATCTCGTCACGGACAATATCCCTGAGAACAGCCTTGAGAATGGATCGTGTCTGCCTGGGCGGATCGTACTCCGGCTGCTCGGCTTTCCGCCGAATAGTCACTGTTTCGGCGTCCAGCTCTTTTCTGGTCTGTCCACAGAATCTGATCCTGCCGTATCCTTCCTGGAGCCGCATTCCCAGGCCCTTGCGCTCAAGGCGGCCAAGAGCATCGGCAGTCACCGGACCACCCGAGCTGAGTAAAAAGGTTGAACCGGCCAGGAAACAGGGTTCGGCTGTTTTCTTTAATCGCCATTTGGAGACAAAGTTTTCAATCACCCCGGTGCGGACAAAGGCCCGGGCAATGGTCAGGTCGGGGCCGAGATGGGCCTGCAACGTCTCTTCCAGGTCAGCCGTCTCGGTGGTGGGGTAACCAAACCCGTTATAGAGGATCAGGTCGGACTCCAGGGTAAGGGAAAATTTCACCAAGCCGTCCTGGCCGGGTTTGGCTGCGGTTGGATATTCCCTCTGGGAGACCTGTTCCAGCCTGCCGAGCGTGAAAAGGGCCTTTCCGTATTCAGCGCTCCTGGAGCGCCCCAGGTACACGGTTTCCAGGGATTTGCAGAGTTGTTGCAAGGCCTCCAGATCTTCCTTGCTGCCGCGGATTTCACCGCTGAAAACCTGGCCCGCGGCAATGGATTCGTAGTTGAAAATCTGTCCCTTGGCAGAGGCGCCCCGGTACCGGTCCCGGGCATGGTGAAAGCGGACCTGAGTTGCAACCGTGCAAAGTTTGAGTTCATCATCCCCGAACCAGGAAAAACCGCCGGGGAACTCTGGATGTTCGACATCATCGTCAAAGAGAAGGTCGTAGATTATGCCGGAATCATCGTATTTCTCCCGGGCCAGGGAAAAAGGGGCGGGCGAAAACAGGGTAGTGCCATATTCGTCCTCCACTGTAATGCAGGCGTTGGTAAAACAGACATCTCCGCCCAGGAACCAGTTGTAAAAGGTCTCGTCCTGGTGGTGATCTGTGCCAGGATATTGTCGCAAATACTCCCCGGCCACAAGACCGAGGATGGTCGCGCCGGGAATGTACCGCCTAGTGGCCACCATGTTCCTGTCTCCGGCAATGGAGGAAAAAATCACGGGGGACAGGGTCGTGATCCGGTATCCTAATCTGTGCATATTTGCTCCAGCCATGGTTCAACGGGTTCAAGGTTGCCGGTTGTCGAGATCAGGGTGCAGCGCACTTCGCCAAAGCCACGATTGCGATGGGTGCCGAATCTTCGCCAGTTCATGGCGGCAAGCTGCAGGATGCAATGGAGTTCCCTGTTTTCTTCCCGGATCTCAACAACGCCACTGAAAACAAGGCCCTTGCGCAACACCCGCAGGGTGCGCAGGGAGTGATTGGCGGCCGTGCCATCATCCTCGATCCTGGTCTGCTGCCGGATATCGGTGTAATTTCGCAATACCGCTTCCCTGGTAATAAAAGGGGCGTACTTCGGTTCCTGCTCCAAAAAACGCAACCATTGCCTGTTTGGTTCATATTCTTCCATGGTCAGGTCGTGGAAATGGAGCGCCGGGCTGTCGCCGCTGCCGATAATGCCGAAGGTTTTATTTATTTCTATTTCAGGCAGGTTGGCGCCAATCCTGGCGCACTCGAACATGTCCCGCACCTCCAAGGCCGCGTCCCGCAGGCACCCCTTGACCCTTTTGCCGGGAATATAAGGAAGGCCGATGTCGTCAAAGACCACGTCCTGGTCAATGACGGCGCCGAATCCGCCACCGGAGCCAACCAGGGCAGGGGATAGCAGTTCAAGTTCAATGCGTATCATTGTTCCGGCCCTCCCGCCGCAAGACTGATTCAGGATAAAAGCGTTTGATTTCCAAGAGATCAAAATAAGGAGTCCGGCTGTTGTCAAAGAGGTGGATTCCATACTTGCCGCCCGAAATCTCGGGGAGTTCCAGTTTCCGGTACTTGAGGCGGGCAACAAAGCTCTTGCGCTCAGCTTCCGGCCGGTACAGGGCCTCGCGCAGGTCGTTCAGTTTTGTCTCCGGCCAGTTGGCAAGGGCGGCCGTGGCCCGCACCATCTCGGAAAACCGAAGCCTTTCAGGGTCATCTTCTCCAGACAGGACATAAGGACGGATGAGAAGGTTGCCCGGATTATTTGTCATCTCCATGTTGGTGCAGCCTGTTTCCCTGACCTGTTGCAGGGATCCGGATATGCTGCCCAGAGAGACATGAAAGTCAAGGTACGAACCGGGCATGTCTTCATTGTTGTCCCTGGCCGCTTTCTTGGCATTGGCGCAGAGTTCTTCTGCCAGCTGATATCCCCGGTAGAAAGGATATTTTGTTTTAATGATTGCCACCCCGGCACAGGCAGAGAGTTTTTTCCCTTTCACCGTTGTCTTTTCAAACTGTGCAACGATCTCCCGCGCAAAGTAGAGGCCGAGTTTACCGTCACAGACAAAGGTCATGTCATCACCGCCCAGGATAACGGGCCGGATCGGCAGGGTACTTGCCACGTCTCCTTTTGCCGGGGGTATGCCCAGGTCTTTCATCAGTTGGGAAAATTGCTTCGGCTCTGTAATGGTATCAACGAGATGGGCAAAGGCGTTTTTGACTGCACTGTCCACCACAACGGAACATTTCCGCAGCTCCTTCAGATCTGCCGCCTCCTGAATGAGACGCCCCACCCCGTTGCCGTCAATGTGGACTATGGCAATATGGCTGTCCTCTCCATGAACACCGCCAAGGTCCTCCAGTTCAAGGGGAAAGCAGTACGTGTTGTCCTTGCCCTCGAGATAGTCACTCGTAAGTCGTTCATTGGATTCTTTCGCGGCCCTGATCTTAGCCTCGGTGCCAGCAGAGACAAAATTCTTTACTATGTTGTTGAAAATTTCAGCGGAACGCTCACTGCGGCTGCATTCGCCGGTAATACCGTGCCCAGGAATCTGGGTTATGGGATGGAACAATCCCTTGTTTTTCCGCAACTGCTGGAAAAGCTGTTCCATGGCCCTGCGGAAACGTATGGAATCGATAGAACAGGGAAAGTTCTTTTCCAAGGCAACCGCGGTTTGCAGGCCCGGGGCATGGAGAAGAAGCAGCGTCGTCCACTGGCGGACAAACGCTTCCGCCTGTTCTGCCCGACTGAAAAAGAGAAGCGCGTTGCCGCCGCCGATATATCCGATTTCCACCCAAGGCTCTCCATCCCCGCAGAGAGGCGCAAGATTTTCGGCGAATCGCCAATGCTCCAGGCTATCTTTCGGCAAGCCGGACCCGCTCTGATTCAGGGCCGAGACAAGCAGTGACCTGAAGATCTCATCCACAAGATAGGATGCCCCGATATTCTCCCGCAGCTTGTTGCTTTGGAAGATATATTGCTGGATGGAAACCGTATCCAGCAACACTGCAATGCAATTCTCCATAGCCTTGTTTCTCCGCCCCTAAGAAAAGATAAACTCTTCTATTTTTTTCAGGTAGATTTTTTCGTCCCTGAGTTCTGCGAGGCCCAAGGCAAGGATATTTTTTCTGGTCCCTCCGGTTTCGTATTCCAGTTCCTGCTGAAGCTTTCTGTTTTCTCCTTCAAGACCGGAAACAATGATTGCCTTTGCCTCGTCACCACCGATCTGCCGGCATCGGTGAATGATCTCAAACCCCTTTAACTTCACTTTCCCCTTCCTGTCGTTGATGGTACAGGACATGCCGGTGAGCTGATACCCCTGCATGAGAATGATGTCCAGCTCAAAATATGTCCGCCAATCCTGCTTGCGGATCTCCCAGTTCATTAAAATTTCATTCTTCTCCCTGAGTTTATCAGAGAATTTTTCTTGAATTTTGGCAAACAGATATCTTTCAAGAAATTTGCCATTCTGTCTTTCCCGATCCTCGGCCTGAACACAAAATTTATTAAACAAATCCCGGTCATGGCTGGGATCAAAGGAGCAATCCTTGTCAGAGTTTTTTCTCTTGAACCCATGCAGTTGAATCAGGTCCGCAAACGAAATGTGAACCTTTTGCCGCAGATCTCCCGAGCCGGACAGGGGAAAAAGCCCTTCTTCATCCAGGAGGAGGCGGAAATTATTGGCGTCAAGATAGGAAAAACACCTTTCACCCCTTTCCTGCTTTTCCTGGAGCTGGAGGTAGACATGGGTGGCCATGGCTTTGGTGCCGCCGGTGTAGTTGAGATGGAATTTCGGATTGTGTTGCCAGGCGTCTTCACTGAGCATCTTTTGCCGGATATCCCGGCGGATCATTTGGCCGTCACCAACATCGGACAGGGATATCCGTTCAAATTGCAAGTCGGGTTTTTGATCTTTCCAGCGACTGCGGAGCAGTCTTTCCAGTCTCCCTGTCTGAAAAGAGGTGCCGGTTTGCAACTTATTATCTTCAGAATGGATCAGCCAGATCCGGTGAATGGGGATGCCTGCCTGGAGAAAGAACTCAGCAACAACAAAGTTTGGCAGGGGATTGGTGCTGACAAGGAGGACAAGATGATGAAAATCGGCAAATGTCATAAGAACTTTATCCTCTCCGGTAGGTAGACCAAGTGATTATCTACTTAATATCAAGAAAATCACCAGGAAAAATGATTTCAAGTAGTTGTTCCAAAAAAATTTCCTTATACCCTGTATGTTACCAAATATGTCAACGACCTGATAACTGCCCATAATTCCTCCTGAGCAATGCATGGACCAATAAATTCATTTTTAGATATTACATATTATTCTCAGAAGATTGATCAGTAACGAATGTTAATGGACTAGTGATTATAATCACATGCCTATATTATTATTCGTGCTGTTTTTTTGTTCTTTAGAGGAGGGAGCATACGCGACCAATTAAAAATAACATCATTGTTTAACCAGCATTTCCTAGGGAAACTTGTAGGTAATTGTGAAGTCAACGATGTATTATAAAGTCACAAATTGGCATAGCATGCCGTTACACCTAAGGAAGACCGCCCATATATACAAGGAAGAAAAACAGAGACATGTACAAAAATTAGGTTGTTGGAATTGATGTATAGCTGTTACGTCCCGCAATATGTCGTCAGACGACACAGGTTCCCCCAACAGCCCCAGGCAAAGAGCTGTCGTTGTCGCTTTTCATCGCCAAGGAGCCTGGGAAGAGCATACGTGATGACATGTTTAATCATCCAGACAACTGTTGGCCGCAGGTCAGAATTCGAGGCATTTTGAGCCCCCAAGCTGACGCCGGCGCCGAGAAAGGGCAGGCCGCGGCCCTCGAGGAAGACGCGGGCCAGATTGATGTAGCGGTTGAGCAGGTCCATGCGCATCCATGGCGTAGAGGTTGCCGGATGAGGCAGGCGGGATCACGGCGACTCAAGGCACCGGGACCGGCGCGGCTTTTTCCGGATGACTGGAGGATCCTCGCCCCTGGGCCAGGGTTGCTGGGTATTCAATGTAACACCACGATTTTTTAATGCAAATAAAATAGCTTAGACATCAGCCGCCCACAGGGTGACCGTTGGCCGATTTTCCTTGCCGCGCAACGTTTTTCAGCGAATCCACTGCCTGTATTTTTTTACAGACAGCCATAACCTGACGAAACAACATCGATTTACAATATCTTTCACCTGTGGTACGGTCAGATTTCCGGTTGCGGCCTTTTCTGTTCCCTTTTCCCACCATCCCCTCTGCCATGGACAGCTATCCACCACGTTTTGACCAGCTCTATTCCATATCCGACCTGCAACTGGTCCTGTGTGGCAGGCTGACCCCGGATGACATGGAAAAATGGCACACTGCCCTCTATTCCGCCAGGGTGGACAT
>DRLX01000072.1 GCA_011322715.1 Desulfobulbaceae bacterium | reverse complement strand
GGGGCCGGGAAAGGCCGTTTCCATGACCTGGTGGGAAACCGCATCCGGCGAGTCGACATAGACCCGCCGCGGATCAACCGAGATTACCACCGCCTGATTGCCGTACATCCGGGCAATCTGCTCAATGGAGCTCATGCCGGTGGCTTTGCCGGTTTTGAGAACTTCTTCGACGATGAGTACGGCGTCTGAGCCAATGGATATTTTATCGGCGCCGGAACGGAAATATTCCGCCGCCACTTCCAGCGCCGTATAATGACGACCATTTCGGTCGGTAAAATCACGGATACCACCGCCGATAGTGAGGGGGACGAAGACATTTTTCGAGGTCTGCCGGAGGACTTCTATCATGGGCATATCTTCAAGGGGAAAATCCCTGAAGGCCGTGATGTTGAGAAAGGTGATTTCATCGGCGCCCTGTCGGTAGTATTCTTCGGCCAGTTGCACCGGCTTGCCCAGGTTGCGGACGTCACCTTTTTCACGAACATCATACTGGTCGCCCTTGGTAACGACCAGATCCCCCTGATCGTTGGAGCGGACATCGAGACAGGCAATGATACGCTTGGCAAGCTTTGTGGTCTGCGGACAGTGTTGCGGACGGATGGTCTCCTGAGAACCTTGCAGAAAATTTTCCAGAATTTTCAGGCCGACCCGACCGCTTTTTTCAGGATGAAACTGGGTGGCGATAATGTTACCCTTCTGCACGGAACTGACAAATTCACAGCCGTAATCGGTACTGGTCAGGACGGCGTCTGCATCGTCACATTCCACATAATAGGAGTGAACAAAGTAGAGTTTTTCCTCGCCGGTCAGATCGTTAAATATCCGGGAAGGCTGTCTGACCTTGTATCCGTTCCAACCGATATGGGGGACCGAGAGATCGGTATCGAATCGTTTTACCCGGCCCGGTAGAAAATCCAGGCCCGGCATGTCCGGCGCCTCTTCGCTGGAAGCAAACAGGGCCTGCAGGGCGACGCAGATGCCGAAAAACGGTTTGTCTTCCTTAAGATAGGCAAGCAAAGGTTCGATCAACTGTTTATCCCGGAGGATCTGCATCATGGCACCGAAGTTGCCGACTCCGGGAAAGACCAGTTTTTGTGCCTTGGCGATGTCGGCGCCGTTTGCGACCAGTTCCACGCTTTCGCCCAGTTGTTCCAGGGCATTGATGACGGAGCGGACATTACCGGCACCGTAGTCAAGAAGAGTAATCATCCGATTGCCTCATAGGGATTGGTGAATGTAATTTGAGCAAGATTAATACTCTATCGCACAGGCTGCGGACAAGGCAAGAAAAATAAAGAGAGAACAGAGGAAAAGTATGCAGGCCATTATTCTGGCGGCCGGCTTTGGGACCCGACTGCGACCATACACATTGATACGGCCCAAGCCGCTGTTTCCCATACTCAATCGGCCATTGCTGCACAGGCTGCTTGATATGCTTGCGGCCGTCGGTTGTCGACGGATTATTGTCAACTGTCACCATCTGGCCACCCAGGTCCGGGATGCGCTTGGCCCGTATCCTGAGGTGATCTGCCAATATGAGCCCAAAATTCTGGGAACCGGCGGCAGTCTGCGCCTGGCCCTGAACCATCTTGATGATGAACCGCTGCTGGTTATGAACGGTGATATCGTTCATTCCATTGATCCAGCCGCGCTGTACGAGTACCATCGTTGTTCCGGGAATATGGTCACCATGGCCGTTCATGATTGCCCCCGCTTTAATACTGTTTCCGTTGCCCATGATCGTGTATTGTCCTTCCAGCCTGTGCCTGGAGCGCAGCGGCTGGCCTTTACCGGCATCCATGTGGTAGAGCCGCAGGTCCTGGCAAAAATCCCTGAACACTCTTTTTTTCATATCATAGATCTCTATCAGGAGCTGGCAGGCCGGGGCCGGGTCGGTATCCTGCGGGTGGATGGCGTCCTGTGGCGGGATATCGGCACCCCTGAGGATTACCTGCAGTTGCATGGAGATTTATTGGCCGGGTCTTGTGATGAGATGTCGTTTGCCGGTAAGGGGGAAATACGAGGCAACTGGTTGTCGGCTGGTGATGTCCACATGGCTAATGGTGTTGAGCTCTGCGACTGGGGATGCCTTGGTCATGGCGTACGGGTTGGGCAAGGGGCGCGGCTTGCCCGTTGCGTAGTCTGGGATGGGGTGAAAATTGCCCCGGGCAGCAGAATTGAGGATGCCATTGTCACCGGATCCGTCCTGAAGGCGGCCTTGAGTTAGTCCGCTTTTGGGGTTGTATGATCACGACCCTGAAAATAATTGATCCAGGAGGAGCTGTGTTCCAGCGACCAGTCTTTGGGTGGGAGAATCGGCGCTCCTGCGAGATCTTCCAGGGTTGTTTTCTGATCAAGACGGAGATAAACCCGCACATAAAAACAGCGACGGTCCGGGAACACCTCGCATCTGCCGCCGTTGCTGCCGCCGCAGGGACCGTTGACCAGCTTTTTCGGACAGCCTGACTGGGGACAGAGATAGGTCGATTCCGGGAGGGTACAATCACCGCACATTCGGCAGTTAAAGAGAATTTCCTTGATTATTCTTTCGGCAAAGATCAGCAGGCGGCGGCTGATGGTATGACGATCACAGAGTCGGCAAAATGCGGCAAACGATATGGAGAGCGGGTTCGTTCCCGAGAAAAGCAGCCTGTGCACCAGGTGGTGCAGAGGCCGGGCGCCTGGTCGTGTTCCTGGATGGAGCCGGTTGTGCTGTTTACCTTTTGGCCGGTAGAGTGACCAGCCGTGCGCAATGGGAAAATCGATGCCTGCCGGGGCGATCGCATCCTTTTTATACAGCTCCTCCGCCTGATCAAGAACTAAGGCAACGTCATCAAAATCAAGACCGTTGCCGCCAAGGTGGATGCCTGCAAAACCGAGCTTGCGCAATCCAGCCGCCATGCCGGCCGCCCGCAACAGTCGGTCTTCTTTTTTCTCACTTTGCATCAAGTCGGCGAGCGCAGGCGGCAACAGGATGCCGGGAACCCCACCCTGTGCCATGAATTTTGCCACGGCCGGACTGGGAATAAAAACATTGGCCAGCACCGGAATCCGCACCTTGTGATCGCTGAGAAATCGGACCAGTTCTTCATATTTCTTCAGGTCATAGCCCACCTGGGTGATAATAAAGGTAGCCCCGGCCCGTATCTTTTTTAACAGTTTTGCATACTGCCAGACCTGCTCCGCTTCGGTCATCTTAAATGGGGAGACCACGCAGCCACACTGAAAGGAAAAGGGAAGGGCGTGAGGATTGTTTCCGTGCACATGCCTGTAATGTCCGGCTTTCATGCGTTCGATAAGCTGTATGGTCTGGATCGAGTCCAGATCGTAAACCGGTTTTGCCTGGCCGTAATAGGTGGCCTTGGGAAAATCACCGCCGAGGATGAGCAGGTTATGGAACCTTTTGCGCTGGTAGAGGAAGAGGTGGCTTTCGATCTGGTTACGGTTTTTGTCCTTCAGGGAAAAATGGATTAACGGCTCCAGACCGATCCGTTGTATCTCCGAGCCGATGGCAACCGGGGCCAGGGACGGATGCCCACCGGCATTATCGGTGATCGACAGGGCCGTGATGCGGCCGTCTTTGTTTGCCCTGTGGGCAAATTCCAGTAACCGGTCAATTTTTTTTCCCCCCGCTCCCCGGCCCGGCACCAACTCATAGGTCAGAGTAAAGGTTTTCCGATCGAGCAGGGATTGAAAAAAAGAGTTTTTTGTACCGTTGTTTTTCATGTGCATTGCAAGGGTTCTCTGCATATAAAACTTCCATTACCGTGCGAGGGTAACGGCATGCAGGTACAGCAGAAGAAGTGTATAGCTCAGGGCTGAAGCGCCGGTGCTCATGACGACAATGGTTCCGGCAAGCCTGCCGTCACCTCCCATCCGGCAGGCCATGATATAGGTGGCAACAGCTGCCGGCGCACCGGCCATCAACAGGCCGATGGCATAATCAAGACCCGTGACACCAAGAAGGAATAAAAAAGATGCCGTCACCAGGGGAAGGACAAAAAGCTTTATGAACGTGGCAAGACCTGCGGTTGTCAGGTCGCCGCGCAACCGTGCCATTGAAAAATTGCCGCCGATGGCCAGCAGGGCCAGAGGCAGCGTCATCCCTCCGGCAATACTGAGTGAACGATCCAGTACGACCGGCATGGGCAGGTGGAAAAAGCTCCAGCAGATACCGACCAGAGAGGAGAGAATCAGGGGATTGGTTCCCATTTGCCGGGCTATTTCTCCATATCTGATACACTGCTGCTGATTGGGCAGGATAAGGGCAAGGATAGCAAAAAAGTTCAGCACCGGCACCATAAAACCAAGCAGAATCCCGGCCCTGGCCAGTCCCGGATTACCATACGCATTATAGATAAGAGCCAGTCCGATATAGGCCAGATTACCCCGGAAGGATCCCTGACAGAAGGCACCGAGAACAGGAGCGGCATAGCCGCGATACATACCGTACAGATAGGCAAGGACGAAACAGCAGCCTGTGGCGCCGGCAACGGCCAGGATCAAGCGGATATTGAAGCTGGCGGAAAAGTCGGCAGTGCCGATTTTATAGATCAGCAAAAGCGGCAGGCAGACATAAAAAACCAGCTTGTTTGTCTGTTGAAAGAAAGCATCGTCTACCAGGCCGATGCGGCGAATGGCCCAGCCCAGTCCAATAATCAGAAAAACCGGCGCAACGATTTGAATAACGGTCCACATGGGATCAACTATATCCAAAGAGCTTTGGGAAAACCACCCCTATATTTGGTGGATGCAGTCGGAATTATCTCAGGGCTGGTGATAACAAGGTCTTCCCAGATATATTGATGGCATTTTATCCATTTT
>DRLX01000071.1 GCA_011322715.1 Desulfobulbaceae bacterium | reverse complement strand
GTCACAGATCCCGATCAGCACACCAGCGATTATGAACAGTTGCAAAGCACCTTGGAGCTGTATCCCAGTATTATCCTGTCTCAGGTCGAAGGAAATCCTCCCGACAGCTATGAAATAGAATATCACCTCAAGGGATTTGTCCGTAACCCCGACGGTACGATTACCACCGCTCACCTGCATCGGATACGAATTTCGCTCCCCTTTGGTTATCCACATTTTGCACCCACGGTCAAGCCGTTGACCCATATTTTTCACCCTGATATTGATCCTGCAGCCATCCGTATTGCCGATCTCTGGCAGAAAAATCCCAATCTTTCCGACCTTGTTCTCTCCATAGGTGAAATGATATGCGGCAACAACTACAGCACGGAAGACCCCTTTAACCAGGAGGCTGCCGACTGGTATGAACAGCACCGAAACGAACTTCCGCTTGATGTTCTGCAGATAGCAGACATTGATGATACCAACGAACGGTTTGATACTCTTGACGAGGATGCTTTCAGCGCGCTGGGTCTTGACGAGGAAGACCTGTTCGGGGCGGAGGCGGAGGAACATGAGAGTAAGGTTGATCTCTTCCATCTGCAGGTCAATCAAAAAAATATCTTTGCCGCAGCCAAAATACTGGCTGATATTCCTCAAACGGTCAGTATTCCCGACCGGGACCAGATCGAAGAACATATTGCCACCGCCCTGAAAAAAAGCGATCAGCTATTCAAGCAGGCCGAGCAGCTCGAAGACCAGGGAAAACTTGACGAAGCGGCAGCGACACTGGAAGAACTCAATACTCTGGTTGCGGATTATCCCGGGATTGATCAACTCCGCAATCGTATTCTTCAATCCCAGTCCCTTGCCGATAGTTTTTCCGTTGATAATGGTGACGAAACAACTACCGAGCAGGGTGATTCCGGGCATGCCGCTCCGCCGCCGATTAAAACAAAACGAAAAAAAGCACCTATTTCCGTAAAGTCATCCCTGTCCATCAAGGCCCTCATCCTGGCAACTATTGTTGGTATTGTCCTTGTAGCAGCCGGATTGCTCTATATGCAGGACAAAAAAATACTTACCAAAGGACAGAATGACTGGAAAAATGTCCAAGCCCTGATCAATAACAGGCAGTTTGATGACGCCCAGGCGGAGGCCGAGTCCATCGTTCGAGACATGGATAACCTTCTCCTGCTGAAATCCTCCGGTAATTCCCTGGCCGTCAGGGTCAAGGATCTGCTCAACTCCAATGACTTTCAGCAGGGCCTGTTGGGCAATGTTCGGTACGGTAATGAATACGTTTCTTTTGCCAAAGCGAAAAAGCTTCAACATCTTGCCAACATGACAGGCAAGGCTGAAGAGCTCCTGAAACACGGAAAAATCAGGGCCGCGCTTGCTGCATACAAGCAGGGGCTGATATACGCCAGAAAAAATGATCTCACCGTCAAAGCCCTGGAACTTGTCCAGACGGTCAACAACCTGCGCCTTGAAGAGGCCCTGGCCACGGCAAAAAAAGCGGAACGGGAAAAGGAATGGGAAAATGCCGCCCAGACATATAAACGGGCATTGCAGCTATCCCAGGCGATTTCCGACACCAAGGACGCCAAGGAGATAGCAAAACGACTGGCGGTAGCAACGTTTAAGCATGAACTGAGCCAATCAAAACAGGCCTTTACCGGGGCGCAGTGGCAGCAGACAATTTCCATGCTGGAACATGCCAAAACCATCATGGATGAGAACCCGACGGCGGTTACCGATAAGGACAGGGAGGAATTGCAACAACTACTCCTCAATTCACGGCTTTATCAGTTGCTGACTATGGCCAGGGAAGCCTATGAACGACACGATCTTTCCGCCAGTATCAATAACTATCAAAAAACGCTCAAGCTACTGGACACGGAAAAAGAAAACTTCGAGCCGGGTGTTATGGACGCCTATGGAAAAATACAAAAAACCCTGCTCATGTTACAGATCGCCCAAGGCCAGGAGAGAGCACTTGCAGCAAAGAGAAAGGGAAATTTACAAGGGGTTATTGAACAGTACAACACTATTCTACAACTGATAAAAACCAGTCCATTCCAGGCAAATGACGATCTTCGTCAACTTAAAAACGACATTAACAAACAGATTGCGGAAACACGAAAAGAGCTGGAGATCAGGCGTAAGATAGAGTACCTGACAAAGAACTTCAGAAAGATTTTCAAAAAACATTATCCGTCTTTTGCCGGTTCCAAGCTCGACCATCCCAAAGTCGTCCTCAAAAAAAAGGTAGGGCGTAAGATGGTCTTTACCATGACCTGCACCGAACACAGCCAGGGGAGCTCATCCCGGCTGGAATTGCACTATATGTATGATCCTTCTACAGGACGATGGTCCCTCTATACCGGTCAGTGATGATGATGGTGATGTTCATGATCAGTGCCGTCGGCTTCCTTTTCCGACCGGGCACCACCCGCCAGCGCCAGGGCCTCCTCTAAGGCACATTGCGCTTCTTCCAGACTGTGGACGGCCCGATGCAGTTGCCCGGCAAGTTCACCCTCGGTTGGGCCAAGTTGATCCGCCCACTGGGAAAATTCTTCCGCATGTCCACGATTATGCTCAATCCAATGGGGCAGCATCACTCTGAGTTTTTCGATAACATTCATACTCACTGCTCTCCTTGATTATCGGTGGATCCTTTCAACACCACGGCTCCGCCGAGGAAGTCTATCCGCTGGATTGCCACTCCGGCAATCCTTTTTGGATCTTCAAAAAACGTCGACAACACCACACCATCATCAACGACCTCAAGAGCGGTAACAGACTCCATCACCGTCTCTTGTTTACCATCTTTTTCAATAACCGCCCGTAACTGACACATTGTCCCATCCTCCCTCAAGGGTGCCTTGCAAACTGATTGATACCGTCCACCATAGCCATTGTAACCAGCATGGCCGGACCAAATTGGCCGGCCACAACCAGGTAATCATAGACTTCAACCATGAAAATCCCTGACTCCGGCATGGGCAGGCTCCTGCTACCGGACTTTTCTGATAAATCTATCATTCTCAGATTAAAAACCGAAACTCTCCCTTGCCGAGCAGATCATGAAGATGCAGGATCCCCTGTAGTTTCTTTTCGCCGTCAACCACGGCAAGAATTGTGATTTCATGCCGCTGCATGAGGCTAAGGGCATCAGCGGCCAGCAAATTATCAGAAATTGAAACCGGGTCCCTGGTCATAACCTCCGTCAGGCGTGCATCCGGCAAATACCCATTAATGAGAATCCGACGGACATCACCATCGGTGAGGATACCCTTAAGATGTCCGGTCGGCCCGGTCACCATGACGGCCCCCAAATTTTTTTCATGCAACCTTGCTATTGCCTGCTGCAGTGAACCGTCGTCCGAAACACTGGGAATATCCTCATCCGTCAACATCACTTCGCTTACCGATACCTTTAATCGCTCGCCCAGGCTTCCGCCGGGATGATTACGCCTGAAATCCTCCGCCTTGAACTGTTTTCGCTCAAGGAGAGCAACGGCCAAGGCATCACCAAGAGCAAGGGTCGCCGTTGTGGATGTCGTCGGGGCCAGACCGAGAGGACAGGCCTCTTTGGGAACCGCCACGTTCAATGTCACATCGGCACAGGCTGCCAAAGTTGAATTCGTGCCTCCGGTCATCGCAATAATAGAAACCTTCCGTTCACTGATACTGGCAAGCAATGCATTGAGTTCGGTCGTTTCACCGGAATAGGAAATGGCCAGTACAACATCGGTTGCCGCAACCATGCCCAGATCACCATGCATGGCCTCAACCGGATGAAGAAAGAAGGATGGCGTACCCGTCGAATTAAGTGTTGCCGTAATCTTTTGCCCAACCAGACCTGACTTACCGATCCCGGTGACAATCACCCGGCTTGGGCAGGCCATTATCAAACCAACGGCCCGTAAGAACTCCTCGCCGAGTTGTTGCCGCACAGACAAAATACCATCGGCCTCAACCTGCAATACCTCACGGGCCAACTCTACACTCATCTTTCCTCCCGAAGATCAACCACGATTCTACCTCGCGCCTTTCCCTGCAGCATGCCGACAATTTCCTTTTCAAGCCCGTCAAGCGTGACCGTTCTTGAAACTTTTTCCAACCCTGGAAAGCGCCAGACCGAGGCAAGTTTTTCCCAAATCATTTTTCGTTGTGCCATTGAGCAGATAGCGGAATCAATCCCGGCAAGCGTCACCCCACGAAGAATAAATGGGTAGACATTTAAGGGCAGATCACCGGAGGAGGCATTTCCACAACAGGTGACCATGCCGCCGTAACGGGTAGCTTTGACGGCCGTCGCTAATATTTCACCGCCCACCGTATCAACCACTCCGGTCCACCGTTCCCGAAGCAGCATTTTATCCCTGCCGCGTAAAAGTTTTTTCCTGGCCATAACATGTGTCGCGCCAATTTCTTCCAGGAAGGCGGTCTGTTCAGGTTTTCCGGTCAAGGCTGTGACCTCGAACTCAAGAAACGACAGCAGGCGGACGGCAAGACTGCCGACCCCGCCGGTGGCGCCGGTAACAAGAACAGGACCATCACCCTTTTTCAATCCCAGACGGCAAAGTCGATCAATGCACTGGGCGGCGGTAAAACCGGCGGTACCGATCTGCATCGCCTCAAGTGGCGATATTCCTTGCGGCAACAGCATAACCCAGGCGGCAGGCACGGAAATATACCCTCCAAAACCACCGGCGGTATTCATGCCCAGATCATACCCCATGCACAGGACCTGATCCCCAGGAGAAAACTCATCAACGGTAGAAAAGAAAACTCGTCCTACCGCATCAATACCCGGTGTGTGCGGGTACCGTCTGGTGACGCCGTGATTGCCGGCGGCGGACAGCGCATCCTTATAGTTGAGTGATGAATATTCAACGGCTATGATCACCTCGCCTTCCGGCAAATCATCCAGTGTCCGCGTTCGCACCTCACGGTGGATATCGCCGTTTTTCTCTTCACTGACCACCAGGGCCTGAAATGTCTGTATCATTTGTATTCTTTCGTTTGTCAAAGGACAGGCTGAATACGCCCTGCGAGTATTGCATGAATTTTTCCCGATCGATCTTCAAGGCTATAGCGGCCATCATCCAATAATCCCCGACCGGTACCTGTAATACAGTGGTGTCCTGTCACCCATTTGATGGCCTGCCCCTTACAATAATCATGCTCATTCCAGAGCGCCAGCAGTTTATCAGGGTCCCTTTGCAGAGTCTGCACCTGTTGAATAATCTCCTCAACGACAAAATGCAAAAACGATCTCAAATCAAAGGTTTTACCGGTCAAAGTGCAGACCGAAGTTACCAGTGGCCTCACTTCCTCCGGAAATTCGCCGACCGAGGTATTAACATTTATTCCGACCCCCACGACAACGGTTACGGCCCCACCCCCTGTCACCGGCGTTGTTTCCGTGAGAATACCGCCGAGCTTCCTGTGTCGGCAATAGAGATCATTGGGCCATTTCAAATCAACTTGCAGATCACAATGTTGCTCAATGATGCGGCAGCAGCCGACACCTGCAGCGAGAGTCACCAGAGGCAATTGTTCCGGCACAAGGTTGGGCTGCAGAAGAAGCGAAAAATACAGACCACCCGGAGGTGAGGCAAACCGTCTTCCCTGTTGTCCCCTACCCGCTGTCTGCCTCTGCGCCCAGATAACAGTTTCCGGAGCTACACCTGCACCAGCCATTTCAAGTGCCCGGATGTTGGTTGAGTCCAAGTCATCAAATGAGAGAATGTTCATATCCGGAAAATCCCAGGATTATTAGGAAATGAGCAGGCATAATTGCGCCGTTTTTTTTATCGGCAAATAGCCCACAGGGTCTTGTGCTTCCAGACTTGTTCTTCCATTGCTGGTTGTGACTGTGGTCTGAAAACCTGCTCAGCCATGCTGGTTTATCCTTTTCATGGCGTGTAAAGAAATTCATTGCCCATCAATTCTTCTCTTTACGCAAGGGAGTAAATGAGCAGGTCATGACTGGTGAGACTCCAACAGGGCTAACCGGATGCTACAGATATTTGTTCACAGTCCCTCAAGCGCCACGCCCAGGCTCCGGACACATTGGCCTTTCATAAAAGATTCACCGCCGTTGGAAACAACAACCACCATAAAAAAAAGCAGAAGCCTTTCGGCTTCTGCTTTGTCTGTCGACACAATCTAAATAAATCAGTTGATCCCTTCGCTCCCCTCTTCATCTTTAATACGATCGGGACGTGCATACATAGTTGTCGAACCGGATGACCAAAACATCAATTCACCTTTCTGAACCAGCTTATTGGCTATATTTTTGATCTGCCTCGGCTTCATGTCCGGGGCACATTTATAAAAATCCTTAATATACAACTGGGGTTTAGGTGCTTTTTTCGCCTTTTCAATTATTGCAGCTTCTACTTCTTCCTTACTCATTGCCATAACCGTACCTCATTGGCAGAGATAATAAATACTCCGGCCCCGGAAATTCGGGACCGGAAAGCTATTTACAGCTTCTTACTTGGTGTACGCATCCGTATGGGAAGTGTACTTGAAGGCAGCGGTGGTCTTCCAGGTATCATAGGCGAGACGATAGTCATCAATGGATTTTTCGGTGAACGGTATATCACATTTCTCGAAAAATTTCTCCCAGCCGATACGCTCGGCCCACTCACCGATGCGCTCATATTTTTTCGCATCCTTTGCATAAACCTCGACTATGCGACGAACAACCTCCGTGACCTCAGGCCAGCGGGGCGGATTGTTGGGCAGGAAAGGAACGACCAGTTTGGAAAACTTAGGAGCAGACTTGGCATTGGAAACCTTACCGCCGACCAGAATAGCCATACCATCACCTTCAGGGTCTGCCAACGGCATGGCCGGACACATGGTATAACAGTTTCCACAGAACATACAGCGTTCTGCATTGACCTTGACCGATTTGATCTCTTCACCCTGGCTGTTGGTCGCCTTTGCCGGTTTGATTGCGCCAAGCGGGCAGGCGGCAATGGCCAGAGGCAGCTCACATACGCCGGTGATCCGATCATTATCAATCATCGGCGGCTTGCGATGGACACCAAGCAGGGCGATATCAGAGGCATGGACGGCGCCGCACATGTTCAGACAACAGGCCAGGGCAATACGAATCTGGGCAGGCAGTTTCATGGAGCCAAAATACTCAAACAGATCATCCATGACGGCCTTGACCGGTCCGGAAGCGTCGGTTGCCGGAGTATGACAATGTACCCAACCCTGGGTATGGACAATATTCGTTACACAGGCACCGGTTCCGCCAATGGGAAACTTATTGCCGCGACTTTTGAGGTCGGCAATAAGGGCATCGCATTTTTCTTTGGAATCAGTCATAAACTCGGCATTATTGCGAGTCGTGAAACGCAGAAAGCCTCCACAATGCGTATCGGCGATATCACACATCTCGCGCACATGCTCAATGGAAATCAAGCGGGGGGAGCCGACACGAACGGTGTAACATTCGTTACCGCCCTCGGCGACGTGCAGCAACACGCCTGGCTCAAGAATTTCATGATACAGCCACTTTCCTCTATTCTCCATGATTACCGGCGGCATCATGGTATCATACTTATGCGGTCCAAGGTCGGTGATACGCCCTTCCATTGGATTTTTTGGATCATAACCCATAATATATCTCCTTATTTTTTAAGCTTTCTCTAAATTGACGTTCGTGAGGATTATGCAGCGTGACGTTTACGAAATTCAACGATATCACGCTCAAAGCCACCGGGAACTTCTTCTTCTTTCCAGAAAACATAGGGATTGGAACGAGGCTCTTTGACATGCTGAGGAATCGGTTCCACTTCCATAACACTTAAGAAAGTGGGCAGACCCACACGCTGCATGGTTTCACCAACCCGCTCGCGATTCTTGCCTACTTCCATCCACCAGTCCCAAATCCTCTCAATGACGTCAATAATATTTTCGTATTCGTTTTCTTTGGAAACCTCAATAAAGGGAATAATCATGGTTGCAAACTGGGCGCCGTCAAGGATCGGGGCCTTGGCACCCATACAGATAGTTGCGCCTTTTTCCTTGCCGGGACGCAGGGCACGGGGCATTACGTTGATGCAATGCATACAGCGGTTACACTCGCTGTTATCGATCTTCAGTTCGTCACCTTCCATCCACATACACTGGGTGGGACAAAGATCAATGACCTCTTTTTTCAGATTGAAGGGACCCCAGTCGCCATCCTTATGGCTACCGCCGTTGGACGGATAGTTACCGGCCACATACTCTTTAACGGCTGCCTGATCAATCTGAATATCATCTTTCCAGGTGCCGATAACGGCAAAGTCGGAACGGGCGATGGCTGCTACGCAGTCATTGGCGCATCCTGAAAATTTGAATTTAAACTTATAGGGAAATGCCGGACGATGAATTTCATCCTGGTAATGCATGGTCAACGCGTAACAAATGTCCTGGGTATCATAGCAGGCCCACTCACAACGGGATTCGCCGAGACAGCAGGAGGGGGTACGCAGATTAGAGCCGGAACCACCAAGATCCTGTTTCAGGTCATGGGTCAGGTCCCAGAACAGGGGCTCCAGGTTTTCGGTCCGGGTCCCAAGCAGAATCATATCACCGGTGGAACCATGCATGTTGGTCATACCGGAACCGTACTTGTCCCAGAGATCCATCAGGGCACGCAGGTTCTCGGTCGAGTAATACAAACCGGCCGGTTGGTTGACGCGAACGGTATGAAAATGTTCAACACCGGGAAAACGATCGGGAACATCCGAATAGCGACCGACGATACCGCCGCCATAGCCGAAAACACCGACGATACCGCCGTGTTTCCAGTGGGTGATCTTATCCTCATATGAAAGTTCAAGCTGCCCCAGAATGTCCCAGCATTCCGGATGGGTCTCCGCCTGGCGCTTCATGTCGGTGACGAAACTCGGCCACGGACCTTTTTCCAGCTCATCCAACATCGGCGTATCATGCTTTGCCATCAGTGTTCCTCCTCGTTCATGTTGTTATAAAATATTTTTACCAAACCAACAAATTCTATTGATAACAAGGCATTAACCAACGCAGGAAAATGCCACATTGAATGACCATTCAGGGTGCCATGCTGAACGGTTATTCAGCAAAAAAGATTACCCGGATCCCCTGATTTTGTCAATATAAAAGCTTAATTCCATCCCTGTCCGAGAACAGTACTTTTTCCATATTCTCGCCATCATTTTGGTGGATTCGCCAGCCGGAGCAAAAACTTTTCAGGGGAATTTTCGGGCAATTCCTGCTCTACGGTGCCATTGTCCGATAATTCCGCCAGTAATCGGTAGGCCAGGGCCTTACCCAGCTGCACACCCTCCTGATCAAAGGAATTGATATTCCAGCACAACCCCTGAAATACAATTCGATGTTCATACAAAGCCAGCAAAGCACCCATGGTGTATGGGGTTAATTGATCAGCCAGGAGAATTGAGCTTGGGCGGTTACCCGGAAAATATTTGTTGGGATTATCGTGAGGTCTCCCCTGGGCCAGCGCCAGCGACTGGGCCAGCATATTGGCCACCAGTTTCTGCTGACTTGTCGTGCCTTTCACCGTAAAATCCCGCCCATACTGACAGCGGCGAAAGCCGATAAATTCCGCCGGCACAATCTCCGTGCCTTGATGAAGCAGCTGATAAAAGGCATGCTGGCCGTTAGTCCCGGGTTCTCCCCAGACCACCGGCCCGGTCTGCCAGCGAACCAGGCCTCCCCGCCGGGTAACGGACTTGCCGTTACTCTCCATATCACATTGCTGCAGATGGGCCGGAAATCGTACAAGGGCCTGGCTGTACGGCAGAACGGCGAGGGTAGGAAAGCCGAGAAAATTATGATTCCAGATACCGATCATCGCCATCAACAGCGGCATGTTCTTTCGGATATTTTTTTCTTCGGCCGCCCTGTCCATGGCATGCGCTCCGGACAAAATCTCAAGGGCACGATCATAGCCAAGCAAAAAACCCAGCGTGACCATCCCCACCATGGATGTTGCCGAATACCTGCCGCCGATATAGTCATACATATGAAAGGTTGCCAGGTACCGTGCAGGATCATCCATGGGGCTATCCTTACCGGTTACGGCAAGAATATGGCGGGCCGGATCAAGTCCGTCCCGGACAAAGGCTTCCCGGACAAGACGTTCATTGGTAACGGTTTCCAGGGTAGTGCCGCTTTTGGAAACCACGTTGACAAGAGTTCGGGAGAGATCCACCCCGGACAACACCCGGGCTGCATCATCGGGATCAACGTTGCTGATAAAATCGACTCTGTGACCGGAACGGCCATAGGCGGCAAGGGCCAGGCAAAGGGCACGGGGACCAAGGTCGGACCCACCGATACCCACCTGGATCATGGTGGTAAAGGACTCACCGACCTGATTGACGATACGGCCGGAGTCAAGATCCTCCAGAAATGTACGCAAACGGGTCAGCTGTTTTTTCGCCTGGTGTGCCGATGATGGATGGTCGGGATTTTTGCGAAAAATATCCCGGCTGCTGGTGTGCAGGACCTGTCGTTCTTCGGATGGAAAGCCCTCAATTCTGTTCAGCACCGCCCCCTGCTTCATGGCAAGGAACTTTTCGGTCAACTCCGCCTCATCGGCAAGTTCCTGCAGGGCGATCAACACCGCATCATCAAGCCGCTGGGTCGCATACAGCAGATCAAAACCACAGGAGGACAAATGATATTGTGAAAAACGTCGACCGGAGAGCAGGTCAGGTTCCGTCAGATCACATGGTGATTCGGCATAATCCTGCAGTTTCCCGACAGCGGTTAACTCAGAAAAATCTACAAATTGCATATTTCCCCCCGGCACAGATTATTATCAGTCTGAAGCAAAACCTCCCAGCTTCTTCAACTCTGCTATGGCCGCAGCATAATCCTCACGACCATAGACCGCCGAACCGGCGACAAAGATATTTGCTCCGGCCTCGGCTACCCCACCAATGGTTTTAGGGCTGACTCCACCGTCGATTTCAATTCCGGCGTCGGGATTAACCTGATCGAGCATGGCCCGTAATTTTCGTATCTTCTCCAGGGTGGAGGGAATAAAGGACTGGCCGCCGAACCCGGGATTAACACTCATCAACATGACAAGATCCACATCTTCAAGGATATAGTCCAGGGTCGAGAGCGAAGTCGCCGGATTGAGCACCGCACCGGCCTTTTTCCCAAGATCCAGAATATGGTGAATCGTCCGGTGCAGATGAGTACAGGCCTCGACATGAACGGTTATCCAGTCCGCCCCGGCCTCGGCAAAATCCTGAAGATATCGATCCGGCTCGGTAATCATCAGATGCACGTCAACGGGGAGGTCGGTCACCTGACGCACGGCACGTACAACCAGAGGGCCGATAGTGATATTCGGAACAAAATGGCCGTCCATCACATCAACATGAATAACCTCGGCCCCCGCCTGCTGTACAGCCTCGATTTCCCGACCAAGGCGGGAAAAATCAGCCGAAAGAATAGATGGGGCGATCATCATGGATTTCATAATATTTCCTGTGTAATGGTAAAAAAAATGGAATGAAGGGTAGCTGTTATTGTACTGCTCCCGACCGGGATACACAAGAAATTCTCGCGTCTCCCGCTTTCATTTACATGAGCATAACCTTTTCATAAAGTTGCCCCGGCCGCTGCCGCACAAGCCCTTGAAGCTCAAGTTGCAGTAAAAGGTCGAGAACCCTGGCCATCTCCAGTCCACTCACCCTCATTATCGTATCTATATCAACCGGATAGACATCAAGACAATCCAGGATACATTGTTCGTCTTCACTGTTCTCTCCGGTCACCTGCCGGGGATTCCGGTCGGAATCCACATCGGCCACGACCAGATCAAGCTCGCCCACAATATCATCCGCCGACTGCGCCAGATGGGCACCCTGCTGCAACAGCCGATGGGTGCCCGCACTTTTGGCGGAATCAACTCGACCAGGCACGGCAAAGACCTCACGCCCCTGGTCCAGGGCCAGACGGGCTGTAATCAGGGAACCGGATTTAAGCGTTGCCTCAACGACCACAACCCCTTGCGCCAGGCCGCTTATTATACGATTTCGGGCAGGAAAACGAAACCCGTCCGGCCGCGTTCCACAGGGATATTCACTGATCAGCACGCCCTGTTCGGCAATCTCGCGATAGAGTTTTTCATGCGCATGCGGATAGACGACATCAATGCCGCAGCCAAGCACCCCGGCCGTAAATCCTCCGACCGACAAGGCACCCTTATGGGCAGCGCCGTCAATACCGGCAGCCACCCCGGAAACAACGGTTATGCCCCGGCGGGCGAGACCGGCAGCCAACCGATACCCGACATCCCGACCATAGCCCGTTGCCGCCCGTGAACCGACAAGCGCCACTGCCGGCCCTGCGAGTCGGCCGATATCACCCCGATAAAACAATAAAACAGGAAAATCTGCAAGCGAACGTAATCGGGACGGGTAGTCCGGCCCGTCATGACAGGTCAGAGAAACACCAAAATGCTGCAGGAGCTCAACCTGCCGTTCGACCCGCTTTTCCGCAGTGCGCCGCAGGGCAGGATCCGTCAGGATTTGAGCAAGCCGGGGATTGATATCGGCATCACTACCGACTTTTCGGATAAGGCAAGAAGGGGTGGAATATCGTCCGGCCAACCGAGAAAGGGTTGCGCTGCCGATTTGCGGCAGCAGGGAAAGTGTCAGCCATTCCAGTGCCGCGTCACTGATACATACGCAACTTGTCACGGTATCAAACAACTCAATAGCGGATAGTTACGTAGAAAGTATTGAAGACACACAACCCGTCGCCGGTCAATCGGTCATAAAAATGGAAAGCTCTTCGCTCCTACTCGGATGGCGCAGTTTCTGTATGGCCTGGGCCTCAATCTGCCGAATCCGCTCACGGGTAACGGAAAAACACTGACCGACTTCTTCCAGAGTATGGTCACAGCCGACCTCAATGCCGTAGCGCATACGCAGCACCTTTGCCTCTCTCGGAGACAACGAGTCCATTACCTTGCACAGACACTGTTTAAGACTTTGGGTGACCGAAATTTCCTGGGGATCGGGATGGGCATGATCTTCGACAAAATCACTGAGCAGAGAATCCTCTTCCTCGCCCACCGGCGCATCAAGAGAGATGGCGTCTTTGGCGGTTTTCAGGGCCATTTGCACTTTTTCCACATCCGTCCCCAGTTGCTCGGCCAGTTCCTCGGGACTGGGATCTCTGCTCTCAATTCGTTGAAAATCCCGGGAAAATCTGAGCATACGGTTGATGGTTTCAATCATGTGCACCGGCAGACGAATCGTCCTTCCCTGGTCGGCTATTCCCCGGGTAATGGCCTGCCTGATCCACCAGGTCGCGTAGGTGGAAAACTTATATCCCCTTGTATAATCATACTTTTCAACGGCCTTCATCAGACCGATATTGCCTTCCTGGATCAGGTCCGGCAACTGCAGCCCACGATTGAGAAATTTCTTCGACACCGAAATAACCAGCCGGAGATTGGAACGAACCAGTGCCTCCTTGGCCTGCTTTGCCATCTCCCGCCCCAGATCAATCTCCTGCAGGATTTCATCAAATGTTTCCCAGCCAACGCCCATGGTTTCGGCAAGCTCCATGGAAATTCGTTCTTCGATTTCAGAGGAACTAACGGGGTCTGTACCGGCAGTTGATTGTTCGCGACGCAGAGCAAGCATTTCCCGCTGCCGGGCAACAACCCGTACCTGTTTGAACTTCTGACTCAACTCCTTAACGGCATTGCCGACCGACAAGACCCCTCTGGAACAAAGACGATAGTCGGCAAACAAATCAGATATTTCCTTGCTGACCTTCAGAATTTCGTCCTGCAGCCGTTTTTCTTCCTGTTCATTCCCGGTAACGTGTTTCAGTTGTTTGAACAGCTCCAACCGACGATCATCAAGAGCATTGGCCTGATCAATCCGGGCAAGCAGACCATCGGTAATCGCCTGCAGGGCATTGTCCTCCTTTTCAGAAACTCCCCGCAATACCGAGGCAATTCTCGCCTTGCCGGAAAGGAGCCGGTCGGCAAGATCATTAAGCGCTGTAATTCCGGGTGTCACGCGCAGAACGGCCTTTTGAATACGGGCCTCTCCCTCTTCAATCAATCTGGCGAGCTCTACCTCTTCTTCATGGCTGAGCAGCGACTGACTACCCATTTCCCGAAGATAGATGTTCATGGGGTCATTACTCGTCCCCACCCGACCGCCGTCATTTCTTCTCCGGTCCCGACCTGTGCGACGATCGTCCGAAATTCTTCGCTCGGTTTTTCCCAAAGCAAACTCCCACTCGTCTGCATCCCCGTCACCGGATGGTTTTGCAATCGGACCATCGAGATCAAGGGCTGAATCTTTTCCCGACTCCATCTCAAAATCCGTATCGTTACAGTCCATTACGCTCTCCCGGACACTCTCCTCCCCAGAAAAAACAGCATGGTTTGATCAAATAAACACGCCTGAAACCTGTGCTGACAAACACATCTTCGACGGTCCGGTTTCAATTCCCATCTACCGGGAACCAACCAGCAAGGGCAACGGCCTACATGTTACCCGAGGAAAGGTTGTAATAAAAACAACTTATAACTCGTTGTAATACATTAAAAAAATTGTACCGCCCTCCATGATCGTTTTATTTCCGCCATAGAGTACGGATTTGTAATGTACCAGTATTTACTCATTTTTCAACAAGTTATCACAAAATCCCGTTCTTTTTCTTCCGCACTCCTGTTTTCTGCGCAGCAACTCCATGACCTTTTCCCGGTCGCCGGCTTCCTGCGCTACCCTGATCTGCTGCAGGAGATCCGCCTCTTCCAGGACCCTCTGCTCTTCTCTCAGCCAGGATTTCAACTCATTGCACATATCATGGGACCCTGTTTCGTCACCGGTCGCCCCGTTTCCGGCGTCCATAAAGAGCTGCGCCGCGTATTTCCGTGCCTCACCTTCGGGCAAGGATGAAAAAATCATTTCCGGAGTACAATTACCTTCCGTCCGAAGTCCCTTTAAAAATTTGACAAAATCAACAAGTATCGGCTCTTTGACAACAATTTCCAATCCCTCGGCGAGCAGGTCATCAAAGAATTCAGGGTAGAGCAGTAAAAAATCGACCACCTGCCGGTAGCGACGGGGCAGCATTGCAAAATCAGTCCACTCTCCGACCGCAGGCTCCGGTGAAACCGGTGGCCCTACCGACACTTCGGACCTGGACATCCGCTCGGGTGACACCCCGAGTTTTTCACTGAAATGGGCGATCATCAAGGCCCGCTGATCACCGTCACCGGCAGCCAGCAGCGGTTGCAGTTCGGCAATAATCCGGTTCTTTCCATCCAGGGTCAGACCGTGGCGGCGTACCAGGGCCTCAAAAACAAATTCGGGCAGGGGGGCCGCCTGATCGACCAAGGCCTGAACAGCCTCGACTCCCTGTTCCCGGACCATGCTGTCCGGGTCCTGTCCATCGGGCAACAGGGCCACCCGTGCCTCCACCCGCTCGGAAAGAAAAAACGGCACGGAACGCATGGCCGCCTTGAAGCCGGCGGCATCGCCGTCAAATAGCAGGACCACCTGATCACAATATCCGCGCAGGGAACGGACATGCGGCCGGGTCAACGAGGTACCGAGCGGCGCAACCACATTCTTCACGCCGTGTACGGCCAGTGACAGCAGGTCGAAATTTCCCTCGACCACCAAGGCCCGGCGTTGCTCCCGGATGGTGTCCCTGTGCTGATACAGTCCAAAGAGCAGGCGGCCTTTGTCGAAAATGGAACTTTCCGGAGAATTCATGTATTTCGGCCCCCCTTCCCCCAGGATGCGGCCGCCAAAGGCAACCACCCGGCCGCTCATGTCATAAATGGGAAAGAGTACCCGGTCGCGGAAGCGGTCATAATAGCCGCCCTGTTCTTTTTTGACCGCCAGACCGGCCCGTTCGATATCAGCGGCGCTATGGCCGTTTTTCTGCAAAAGGCCGGTGATAAAATTCCAGCCGCCGTGATCTGGTCCCGGCGCATAGCCGAGACGATAGTCGGCCGTAAATTCATCGGGAATACCCCGATCGGCAAGATATGAACGTGCATCCGCTGCGGCAGGAGATTGCCGCAGATTCTGCTGATAAAGTGCGGCCGCGGCCTCGTTGACGGCGTACAACCGGTCCCGGCGCCGGAGCTGCTGCTGCTCCGCCGGGGACAGCGCCCGCTCCGGCAGATCAATACCCGCACGTCCGGCCAATTCCTTCAAGGCCTCGGGAAACCCGAGACGATGATACTTCATCATAAAGGTAAAGACATCGCCCGACTCACCACAACCAAAACAGTGGAAAAACTGACGACCGGGATTGACCGAAAACGACGGTGTCTTCTCCGCATGAAAGGGACAGAGTCCGACATAGTTCGCCCCGGCCTTTTTCAACTCAATATTTTCACCGATGAGACGCACGATATCCGTACTCTCACGAACCCTGTTTTTAATCTCGTTCTGCTGTCTGAAAGAGGAATTCATACCATACCATGCCGATCATGACGGCCATGAAAATATTGCGGTATCAGAAATATCATCGACAAGTCACCTGAGGTTCATTACAGTTTAAACAAGCAAGGGGCCACGGGAAAAACAGGCGTGACACATCCGTTTTGCCTATTTTACACAGGCATATAAGAGCCTGTTGGTTTAACGGTACTTTTGTTTGAACTCGGAAAAGCATAGCCTTCGAGGCATACGGAAAATTTCACCACAAGCGCCACGCTGTCAGCGTGACTCCAAAAAGTAGTGATCGGGACGGGACTCAATTATGCAGGTAGCCTGTTGTGAATCATCCCGGCACACACGATGCTGTAAATCGAAATTTTTACGATGCCAT
>DRLX01000070.1 GCA_011322715.1 Desulfobulbaceae bacterium | reverse complement strand
TCGTCCAGGATTTATCGGCGGACCTGCGGGCCATTATCGATCTGCAGGGACGGATTATCCTGCTTTCCCTGCTGATTATGGGTATCCTTTTTGTCATTCTGGCGGTTATTGTCGTTCGTGCCAACAAAATAATGGCCCGGCGGGCAGAGGAACGACTGCTTCTTGAGGAGAAACTCGGTGAGGCCGAGCGTCTGGCAACCCTGGGCAAAATGGTGGCGTCCGTCTCCCATGAAATCAAGAATCCACTAGGCATTGTCCGCTCCACAGCTGAAATTCTGGGAAAGCGTATTTCCAGGGTTGCGCCGGGCAATGAACATCTGGCAGCCATTATCGTCGAGGAGACGACCCGGCTTGACACCATTGTCCGGGAATTTCTTGATTTTGCCCGGCCGCGTGAGCTGACGACGCAGCTGGAATCCTTCAATGTGCTGGTTACGCGCATTGACAGGTTTTTTGAACGGGAATTTAAGAAAAAAGGTGTGCGGATAGTCACCGAACTTGATACCGACCTGCCCATGGTCCGGATGGACGGGGAACAGATGTATCAGGTTTTGTTTAATATGGTGTTCAATGCCCTGCAGGCCATGCCCGAGGGCGGAACATTGACGCTTGCAACCGGCTATGACGACCAGCGAAATGAGGTAAGTCTGCGAGTGAGCGACACCGGAATCGGTATGGATGAGGACAAGTGCACGCAGATATTTATTCCGTTTTTTACCGATAAAAATCGGGGTACCGGCCTGGGCCTGGCCATAGCAAAAAACATTGTTGAGAAACATGGCGGCCGGATAGAGGTGTGGAGCCGGATAGGGGAGGGCAGTGTTTTTACGGTCATTCTCCCTGTGGAGGACAATCCGTCTCCGGATGATAGGTCGTCTGGTGTTGATGATGGGAATGGGCAGGGATAGCCGTGCCGTAATCGCAGCACGCAGGGCATACCGGTGACCCTGCGTGTCGGTTGTTGCATAACTCCGCACGGGTTCGGCCATGCGGCCAGGACGGCGGCAATCCTTGCCGCCATCGGCCGACAGATGGATATCGAGCCGGTCCTCTGCACCACGGTTCCCCGCTGGTTTTTTGCCGATTCTCTGTCCATGCCTTTTTCTTATCATCCATCGGCAACTGATATAGGCTTGGTGCAGAAGAATTCTCTTGTCGAAGACCTGCCGGCAACCCTGCAGGCCCTGGACGGGTTGTATCCGCTTTCGGAAAAACGCATCGAACGGGCAGCGGAAATATTTAAGGATTGTGGCTGTATCCTCTGTGATATTGCGCCGCTTGGCATTGCTGCAGCCCGGCGTCTTGGGGTGCCGTCGGTGCTCATTGAAAATTTCACCTGGGACTGGATTTATGAGGGATATCTCGATCAGGAAAAGGGATTCCTTCCCTATATTGAATATTTACAATTGTTGTATCGGCAGGCCGATTATCACCTGCAAACCATCCCCATCTGTCATCGCTCTCCGGGGGCGGTGCCGATTGCGCCGGTCAGCCGGGTGCGGAAAATGGACCGGGCGGAAATTCGCCGATTGCTCGCTATTGATGAACAGGCCGGTGTCGTCCTGATGACCATGGGGGGGATTGGCGGGGATGCCTATGATACAAGTCTATTGCAACGGGCAGGGGAATATGTTTTTTTGTTTGCCGGGCAGGAGAAGTCGTTGCCGGCTTCGGGAAATATCCGATTTCTTCCCAGAGAGTGCGGGATTTTTCATCCCGATTTGATAGGCGCCTCGGATCTGGTGGTCGGCAAGGTCGGCTATTCCACCCTGGCCGAAGTCTATGCCGCCGGGGTTCCCTGGGCCTATATTTCGAGGAAATCCTTTCCGGAATCCCGGGTTTTAGTCGACTTTATTCGGCAAAATCACATGGGAGCCGAGGTGTCGGCGGATGATGTACACAACGGGTCCTGGTTGGATCAGTTGCCTGATCTGGTCAACATGCAGAGCAACAATAAGGAACGCGAAAACGGAGCCGATGGTGCCGCCGACTTTATCATTGACCGGGTATTGTGAAATGGGGGAAAAAGATGCCTGTATCGGCGTTCGAATGCCGGACGACTACAGGATTTAGGTCATACAGGACGATGCAATGAGTCAGCTTATAATTGAAAATTTGCGCTTTCGCGACCGGGGGCCCTATTCCTTTGCTATCGCCGGTGGTGAGTGCCTGGGTCTGCAGGGAGCATCCGGGGCCGGGAAAACCCTCCTTCTTCGAGCCATTGTTGATCTTGATCCGCATCAGGGAAGTTTGCGCCTCGATGATCTGGAATGTGACAACATTCCGGCGCCGCAATGGCGAAAAAAGGTGTCCATGTTGCCGGCGGAGAGTTGTTGGTGGATGGATGTGGTGGAAGATCATTTTCAAAATTTTTCCGCCGTCCCTCAAGAGCATCTTGCCCGGCTTGGTTTTGGTCCCGAAGTTGGCGGCTGGCAGGTCAGTCGGCTGTCCACTGGAGAAAAACAGCGACTGGCCATCCTGCGCATGCTTGAAAACAGGCCGCGGGCGCTACTCCTTGATGAGCCCACCGCAAGTCTTGATCGGGCCAACAGCAACGGGGTCGAGCAGTTACTGAGCGAATACGGCCGGACAAACAATGCGCCACTGCTTTGGGTCAGTCATGATCCTGACCAGCTTGCCCGGGTTGCCGACCGGTGCTTGTTTATGCATGTTGACGGCAGCCTCAAATCCTGCGGAGGTATATAATGGGAGTAAAACCGTTAAGCGCCTTTGACTTAAGCCTTGCCGCCGGGCTGGTCGTGGCCCTTGCTCTGTGCAGTTGGCGTCTGCGCCTGGGTCTGGAAAAAAGAATGGCTATTTCCGCCCTGCGGACCACTGTCCAGCTCCTTCTCATCGGCCAGGTCCTGCGGGTTTTGTTTGCCCATGCGAGCTTTCCTTTTGTCTTTGCTATTTCCATGGTGATGCTGATGGTTGCCGGTCGGGAGGTTGGTGCCCGTCAGCATCGGCGCATCAAGGGGTTTTCAGGCTGGCTTCTCGGGACAGGTTCCATGTTTGTCTCCTCCTTTGCCGTCGCCTTTTTTGCCCTTGCCATAGTCATTGCCAATGATCCCTGGTACACGCCCCAATATGCCATCCCTCTGCTTGGTATGCTGCTGGGCAACACCATGAACGGGATCGCGCTGTCCATGGACCGGCTGACCGAATCCCTGTGGCAGCAACGACGGATGGTTGAGCAACGGCTGTTGCTTGGCCGGACAAGCCTGGAAGCCATCCATGAACTGCGACAGCAGGCCATGCGTTCAGGCATGATTCCCATCATTAATTCTATGGCCGCAGCCGGTCTGGTCAGTCTGCCGGGCATGATGACCGGCCAGATTCTTGGTGGATCTTCACCCATGGATGCGGTCAAGTATCAGATTCTGATCATGTTTCTGATCTGTGCCGGTACCGGGTTCGGTGTCGTGACCGCCATCACGCTGACCTGCCGTAAACTCTTTGATGATCGTCAGCGTCTGCGTCTTGAGGTGCTGCAGAAGCAGTGAACTATGCGGGCGGGCTAAGGGATATTTCTTTTTTCCGTCACTTGCAGGTCGTTTTTCCCTGTTCATAGGGGTCGGTTCCGTCTATCATTCTGATGAACGAATAGATCTATTTTTTCCTGGCCCAAAAGGAGCAGTTTTTCATGTTGACATCCCGGCCCTCTTGATCTTTACTATTTATAGGGGGAAGGGAATTGCAGAATCAATCCAGGTGTTTTCTTTGTTTGGTCTTCTGTCTCCGCAGGCTTCTGTTCTGTAGTCTTTTTCCGTTTGTACCATCGTCTTTCGCTCGTTGCCGCCGATTTTTCAGTTTCCGGCCGGGGCCATCTTTAATCACGGGTATGTTCCATTGTTGGACCTGAATAACAGTGGAGATCCAGTACCATGAAAATAACGTATCAGTGGAACACCGGAACCCTGCTTGGGATCTTTTTTGTTACTCTCTGCAGCTTGTTTTTGCTGTTCGTTGGCCGGAATTTTTTTTTCCATTACCAATCCGCCGGGTTTTTTCTTGTCGTCGCTACCATGCTCCTCTCCCTGTACACGACGTCTCGGATCCATACCATTCAACAGGAAAATGAACACCAGCGGCAGCGGTTCCGTACCGTGGCCGATCAATCTTATGCCTGGGAATACTGGCTTGATCCATCGGGCAGGCTTGAATACATATCGCCCTCCTGTGAACGGATTTCCGGCTATTCCCCTGATGCCTTCATGCAGAATCCTGAGCTATTGACAACGATCATTGTTGCTGAGGATCGAGAGAAGTTTTTCCGTCATCTTCGAAAGGAGAATGATGAGTGCCCTTTTCTCATCTTTCGAATTATAACAGCAACGGGAGAAACGCGTTGGATTCAACATACCTGTCGGAGGGTAGTTGACGGGGAGGGCAGGTACTTTGGACGCCGGGGATCAAATATTGACTGCACCAATCAGCACCGGGCTGAGCAGCGAATTATTACCTCCAGGCAGCAATGGATGGATACCTTTGATGCCATCCCGGATTCGGTCATGCTTCTTGACCGGCAATTTCGCATTCAAAAAATAAACAGAAAAACCGCCCAACTTCTCGATTGTTCCATTCAGGATCTTCTTGGCAGAGTATGCTACCACGAGTTTCATTGTACCCTCCATCCAACCGAAAATTGTCCTTTGATTGATCTTTTTGGAGACGGCCTTTCCCATGAAGAAGAGGTGTATGTTGAACGGTTGGGGAAATATTTTAACATTACGGTATCGCCGCTCACGGATGGAAATGGTCGGGTGACGGGGGCCGTGCATGTGGCCCGGGACATTACCCGTCAGCGTCGGGCGGAATGCGCACGTCGGGAACTGATGTCCTCCCTGGAAGAACGAGTCGCCCAGCGGACCGGACAATTGCGGCAGGCCTATTCGGATCTTGAACAGATTTTTGAGGTTGCCCTGCCCCTTGTGGTCGTAACCGATGATTTTATTATTGATCGGGTCAACAAGGCATTCTGTAGATTTTTTGGTATAGACAAGGTGCAGGTTGTCGGCAAACATTGTTACGACCTCTGGGAGGGGGAATTCTGTCATGGCAGGGAATGCTCCCTTGAGCTGCTGCGGTCCGGAGCACCGTCGGTAACACGGTATGTTGACGGCAAGGCCCTTCAAGGACAGACGATTACCTGTTCTATTCAATCAGTCCCCTATCGTGATGCCGCCGGCAAATTTATCGGACAGATTTCCTCCTTTTTTGATCTTTCAGAGCGAAAACGTGTGGAGCAACGGTTGGAAAAGGTACGAAAGCAGCTGTTGCATGTTGAGAAATTAAATGCCATCGGATCCCTTTCCGCCTCCATTGCCCATGAGTTCAATAATCCCCTCTGCGGTGTTTTAAGCGTACTTGAACGACTGCAGCGAGAGGCGTCTCTGACCAAAATTGATCGGGAAATGGTTGCGATCGCCCTGCGTGAGGGAGAGCGAATGAAACGATTGATTATGGATCTGCAGAACTTCAACAGGCCGACCAGCGGTAAGATCAGTCGCTTTGATCTGCACAATGCCCTGGAGTCCATGGTTATTTTTATTCAAAAGGAGATGAGTCGCCACAATATCCGCCTGTCGAGAAAATATTGCAGCGAGCCTGTTGTTGTGGAAGCTGTTGAGGACCAGATCAAACAGGTGATACTCAATCTGTTGAAAAATGCGTTGGAGGCAATCGGCGATGCCGGCGGTGAGATCCGTCTGCAGACGGCGGTCCTTGATACGGAAGCGGAGTTACGAATTCAAGATACCGGCACTGGTATCAACCAGGATGATCTCTCTCGTATTTTTGAACCGTTTTTTACAACCAAGTCGCCCCAGAAGGGTACCGGCCTTGGTCTCTCGGTATCGTATGGTATCGTCAAGGCCCATGACGGTACCATCGAAGTCGAATCGCAACCCGGGAAAGGAACCGTCTTTATCCTCAGGCTGCCGTTATGTTCGACGTTGAACAAGGGAAACCCTGCATGAAGAAAAAAATTTTAGTCGTTGATGATGAAGAAATAATCCGCAAGACACTGGAACTCAATCTTTTGGATGAGGGATATGCAGTGGATACGGCGGCTTCAGGTGAAGAGGCATGTGCTTTGTTTGGGAACGGTTATAATCTGATTATAACCGATCTGATGATGGAAAAGGTCGGCGGTCTTGATGTTCTGCGTCGGGCCAAGGAGCTGGATGCTGGTATCATTGTCTTTATTCTGACGGGGTACGGTGAACTGGAATCGGCGGTTGAAGCCTTGCGGGCCGGAGCAGAGGATTATTTACTCAAACCGTATAACCATGATGAACTTCTTCTGCGGATCAGTCGTGTTTTTGAAAAACAGGACATGCAAACGACCATTGATCTGTATGAAAATATTCTGTCTATCTGCAGTGAATGCAAAAAGATACGCGATGACAGCAATTGCGAACAGGGAACCGGCGACTGGGTTTCCATGGAAAAATATCTCAGTCGGACCACCGGCTCGTCCCTGAGCCATGGACTCTGTCCGGATTGCTATCGCAGACGATTGAATGAACTGGAAAATTTCAGTGAGCGGACGTCCAGGAATAAAAAATAAAAAAAGCATAAAAAAAATTGATTTTTACGGCTCTCCGGTCATACAATATCTCATATGATCATAATCAGGAGATATTTACTATTACCGGAGAGAGCCGTATGAAGAAGTTTTTATTACGCAGGATGGAAGTACTGCTGCATCTGCATGATTTAAGTGTCAAGCAGAAGCTTACCCGTCTTATCGTCTTTTTCCTCTGTATTATTACGATTATCGTTTTTTATTCTTCTTTGACTCTCTATCGGCAGAAACATGATGGTCTGGTGGTGAATATTGCCGGCCGGCAGCGAATGTTGACCCAGAAGTTTACCAAAGAGTTTTTCCTTTTCCTCCATCAGAAAACTCCCGAGGACCGGAAAAAGGTTTCCGGGCAGATGCTGCATACCAGAAGATTATTTGAGGTTTCCCTGCGGGCCCTTGTTGAAGGCGGTCAAACATTTAAAGACCTCGGCATGAAAAAAGCCATCCGATTGCCGTCCGCCGGTGACCGGAAAATTCATAAACAGCTGCTGCTTGTCCGGTCGCTCTGGGAGCAGCTCCTGCTGGAAGTTGATAAGATCAGGCCTGATAATCTACGGCCGGAACAACTGCTCGGCGTTAACGGTATGAGCGTGAAGGCCTTGGCCGCTATGAATAAGGCCGTTGGTATGCTGGCCGATAAGGCGGATGGCAAGGTACGTGTCTTGCAGATTGTGGAAGTTATTATGTGGCTCCTTGCCCTGTCCGTTTCTTGGCTGATTTCCTCTCTTCTGGTCACCAATTTGACCGAACCGCTCTCCGGGATGGTGAAAACCGCCCAGCGTATTGCCGGCGGAGATTTAAAAAAATATCATGCCGTTAAGTGCTCCCGAGATGAAATTGGAGCATTGGCCGGACATGTTGATAAAATGCGGACGGCCCTGAGCGATGTGATTCGCAACGTTCAGCAGAATTCTCGTCAGATGGCCCATTCCTCCCATCAGGTGGCCTCTATTTCAAAGGAAATTTCCGAAGTCGGTGCCAGGCAGCAGGAGCGGTCATCCGAGGTATTGCAGGAAATTGTCTCGTTGCAGGAGGTCTCGGGTCAGGTCGATGAATGCATATCAGGGGCCAAGGACATAGTCATCAGGACCGAACAGGAGGCGGAGTCGGGGATAGCAATTGTAGAAGAGAATATTGCCATGCTGTCCCACGCCGTTGAGAGTGTGCATGCAACAGCTGAAGAAATTGAGTCCCTTGATCATGCCTCCGGAAAAATACACACTATTATTGAGTCCATTCAAAATATAGCCGATCAGACTAATCTGTTGGCGCTCAATGCCACCATTGAGGCCGCCCGTGCCGGTGAGGCAGGCAAGGGTTTTGCCGTTGTCGCTAATGAAATAAAAGAATTGGCGAAGCAGACGGCGGAGTCAACCGATGAAATTACCGAACTCATCAATCTCCTTGCCGACCGTGTTTCCGGATCAGTGACTTCCATGCGGCAGGTTGTGGAGGAGGTCAATAATTCGCAGCAGATGTCCAAACAGACGGTGAGCGCATTCCAGACCATGCGGGATGGAATAGATGAGACAAACACGGGTACGGGAAAAATTGAGGAGCTGAATAATCAGCAGGTTGAGCAGCTTGAACGGTTACACGCCAAACTTGGCGAGCTGTTTAACGTCCTTGAAGAAAG
>DRLX01000069.1 GCA_011322715.1 Desulfobulbaceae bacterium | reverse complement strand
CTTCCACCTGCGAACTGATTTTAGACGGCTGCAAGGTGCCCAAGGAAAACGTGTTGGTCGATATCTCCCTGGTCAAAGAGTATTGCCCCTAGATTAATCATACTTTCCACCGAATGATCATCAAGTTCAAGGGCCCTCTCCAACGCCGCTATCGCTTTATCAATCAGGCCTACCTGCCGGTAAACCAGGCCCAACTGATGGTGGGCGATCACGTTTTCCGGTTTTTCCGCACAAATTTTTTCAAGATCTGCGATAACGGTTTTCAAGTCAACTTGTTCTTCCTTGTCAGACATGAACTATCCTTTGGCAATTTGTTGTTCATCTTTTTTCTCTCACAAGTTCTCCTTTCGCCTTGAAAGGAATACCTTAGCCGGAGAAAATATAATTTTATACCTAAATCCTGCAGTTGTTCGTGCACCGAGAACGTTGAGACATGTGCAGATACAAGAAGGAACACGAATTTCGGCACAGGTGTACTGGTTGTACATCGAGCACGAAATTCGTGAATCCGACGCCGTAGATGTGCTTGTATCGACGTTCGAATGCCGGATAACTGCAGGATTTAGGTTATATACATTATGCATAAATCCACAAGAGGCAAGCATTCCGCAGGAAAAAACAACGTATCAGCTTATAATTCCAATTATAATTCGTTTTACTTTGACCATCTGTCCTCGCAGGAAAACAAAGGTTCATTGCCTGCCTCAAGAAGGACCTGCCGAGCAGTCACAATATCCATTTTGATCTGGGCGACCAGATCCGCAACCGCGTCAAATTTCTTTTCGCCCCTGAGATAGCGCAGCAGATTAATCTTGATGGGATGGCCGTAGATATCACTGTTAAAATCAAAAATATGGGTTTCCGCCACCAGTTTATTTTCCCCAAAAGTAGGATTATAGCCAATATTTGAAACACCGCCGAAGACCTTGCCTCCATAGACGACCTGGGTGACATACACTCCCTTCTTGGGGCAGAGATCTTCTTCGCTTATCTTCAGGTTGGCGGTGGGAAAACCAAGTTCCCGGCCGCCGCGCTGTCTTCCCCGCTGTACCTCGCCATGAATCTGGTAGCATCGTCCCAGCAAGCGGCGGGCATCCACCATCCTTCCCTCGGTGACCAGCTCCCGAATTTTGGTACTGGAAACCAGCATACCATTTTCATAATGGGCTTCGACAACGGTCACGGGGAAGCCCAACTCGCGGCCACGGGCCCGAAGAAAATCAATATTTCCCTGCCGCCCCTTGCCGAAGGCATAATCATACCCGACGACCAGCTCTTTGAGACCAATGATCCGGACAAGAACAGTATCGACAAAATCGGTGGCTGTTGTTGCGGCAAGCTCCCGGGTAAACGGAATAATCACCAAATGATCAATGCCGGCCATCCGAATCAGATTAATCTTCTGCTCAGTGGTGGAGATCAACCGGATGCCATCAGGTCGCAGAACTTTAAGAGGATGAGGGTCAAACGTCACGGCGACACTGGTGCCTCCCTGATTATATGCCTTGCCCACAACCTCGGAAAACAACATCTGGTGGCCGAGGTGAACACCGTCAAAATTGCCGATCGTCACAAAGGCATTGGAAAACGGCTGATGTATCTGCTTCAGATCTGTATATATTTCCATAGCCTGCCCGACTTAAACTTTAGGTAAGTGAAACAAACACTCCGTGCTCTTTTTATCCCTATTCCCGATACTCCCATTGAACAACTCATCAGAGCGCGATATGTACTCCACCTGAACAAAACTCGCAAACAGTTCGTTCTTTGCGATACAATTTCATTGGATTCCCAACGATAAATAGACCGCTATGGCCTCATACCCGGATACCGTCTTTTCTGCATTTCCAGTAAAGAAATACTTGACAAAATCCTGTTTGCCGAGCATATTCTCCCACGTCGTGCCGAAGTGGCGGAACTGGTAGACGCGCTAGGTTCAGGGTCTAGTGGGCGTATGCTCGTGGGAGTTCGACTCTCCCCTTCGGCACCACTGAAATTTCAAAGGCTTTATTCTGCAGGTAGCGGAGTAAAGCCTTTTTTTGTTTTCCATCCTTGCCTCCTTTCCTCCTCCCTTTTCGGCTTAACACATGCTTGAGCAAATGGAGAAGGTGACTATTTTTCCAGATGGACCAGCGGTCAACAATGTGTCCCCTGCCCTTAAAGCATTTCTTATCTCAATAACCAAGCCAAGCGTTTCACCCTTGCCGGTATATTGCGGATGTCGTTTATCTTCATTTTAGCGAAGAATATAGCGGATACGGGATGATCCCTCATCAAATTTAATACACGCATCCAAAGGAAAGTGGGAACCGATTCCATTTGATTGTAAGGTACCTGTATTTTAAAAGTTGACATTGGAAATATACTGCTTACAATATGAGTAAATATTCATATAAACATCCATTTATAAGTCATGAAGAAATTAGCACAATTCATCAAAGTACTGGGGGATGCCAATCGACTGGCCATTATTCATGCCATCGGTAAATCATCTCGATCAGTCACTGAAATTATCAAAGAAACCGGTTTGTCCCAGACCCTGGTCTCTTTTCATCTAAGGACCATGCGTGAAAAAGGAATAGTAACAACCAGACGGGACGGACCTTTTATTTTTTACAGTCTCACCGCCTCGGAGCTCTATGACCTTATTGGTGAAATTTCCCGTGCTGCGGGTTTTGACAATGCTATTACCAGGGCAACACCGTCACTGAAAATCGTTAATCGGAACAGGGGGTAATTATGTGGTGGAATCAAGCCGGTTGGGGGCCCATGTACGGAATGTGGTTGATGCCGTTTTT
>DRLX01000068.1 GCA_011322715.1 Desulfobulbaceae bacterium | reverse complement strand
TGTGGCCCTGCCCCTGTGGTGGTGCAGTCCATCTTCAAGATGTGTACCCGCCGGGAGAAAGAGAGGAATGTCCCACTTGCACTGGATGGTTTCCATGACCCAGAGAAGTCTGTCGGCCATGTTTTTGGCCGGGCCGGGATTGATATCCAGGGCCGTGGCACCGCCTTCAATCTGCGTGCGGGCCAGTTCGATCAGACCGTCTTCGTCGTGTGTGTCAAGGACTTGCTGGAATCGGGGATTAAGGATGTGAAGATCTTCGCCGGTGAGAATTAGTGAGGTGTTTTCATGCCTGTTCATGGTTGTTCTCCCATGATCCGGGCCGTGCAAAACAAAAAACCCGGATCGAAAAAGTATAAACATAATCGATTCGGGTTGTCCCTGTCTTCCACGGAATCAGAGCCTTCCCTATCCACGGGGAATGACCGTCTCTGTTGCAGGCAGGTCTTCTGACTTCCCCTCCTCCTGCAACGGCCTTCCCGTCCTGCAGGGCAGGACAGTGGACTCAAGGTTGCAGGGGTTCTCTTGTCAAGAGAGAAGAGCAGGGGTTACAGCGGCGGGCCCGTCCCGGATTTACACCGGGTTCCCTTTTCATCCGCCCGCAGGCGGACACCTGAACATTTATCAAGTTATTACGGTACTGCAGGTGTGCACGAAGGTCAAGTGAAAAAGCTGTATTTTGCAGTGTGCGTTCTTGCGGCATACATTATGTAGTGTATGAGGTGGGTATGCAGGGCGGGGCGGCTTGCGGCATCAGGCAACAATGCCGCAAACCGGATAGAGTACCGAGAGTAGAGACGGATTAGGTCAACACCCTTCGTCTTCTTCTATGATCATGCCTCCCTGGGGTTGAACCTGGGGTGTTATCGTCTCGTTGTGGGGTGCCGTGGCCTGCGGTACCGCTGTCGGTATGCTTGCTCCGGCTTCCCGTAAGAATGCCTGTTTCTCACTCTGTTCAAATTTGGCCCAGATTTTTTTGTCACGAGCATCAATAATTAATGCCTGCTTATAGGCCTGGGCAGCCGCCGGAAATTTTTTTCCCGCAAGAAACTGGTCAGCCTGCCGGATCAGGGATGTATATCGCCTGTATTGGGCACTGAGAATCTTTTTGTTGCCGAGGGTGGCCAGGCTGCCCGCGATTATCACGGCAACAACCACTATGGCAAGGGTCACTTTTTTTACTTCCATCAGTTTGTCCTCCCGGATATTTTTTTGCCGAGTGTTGTTTCAAGAAAAGCAAAAAAGACGATAAAGAGAATACCAACCACGGTTACCGCAAGAATTGTCATGCCAAGTGGTAATCCAAAAAAATCGTTGAGGAATATTCGTCCCATCGCTCCGGATTTATAGATTGGTTCAATTAGAGTAAATACTTCCGAAAAAAGGGCGGACCCGATAACGAGTCCTCCGACAAAAACCGCTCCGTCAATTCGACCACCAGCCATGGCGGTTGTGGACGTAGCCGGTCAGTAGCCGCCCATTACCATGCCGACACCCAGGACAGTTCCAGCCAGGATGTAGGAAATGATAAAGGTATCCGGAAGGTAAAGAATGGAAATGTCCAGGATGCCAAGCGCGGACGTGGCATACAGAAGCAGCATGGCCGTCAGGATTGCGGAAAACATGACTTTAACAACGGTCACGTCATACAGGTAAAAAACCCCTGCAATTTTCCTGCAATTTGCCAGCCCGCCGGATTCCAGGACAAGACCGAAAAAAAAGCCAAGGCAGACCGCAAGAAAAAGATCTACCGGTGAGTTCGCCATATGGGCGATTTTAAGTATTGGTGCCATTATAACCACCCATCCTTAACAAAATATGCTGTGGCGTAACCGCCGAAAAATACGGAAAAAAGAAAAGCCCAGGAGCCAAGAGACAGCATGGCCGCCCCTGCCAGTCCCTGGCCGCTTGTACAACCAAGCCCCAGGCGGGAGGCAAAGCCTACCAGAATGCCTCCGGCCAGGGCGTAAACGAGCCTGCCCTTGACGGATATTGCCGGGCCTTTATTGACTTCGATTTTACTGCGGCCATGGATAAAGGTGGAAACCAACCCGCCTAAAAAGGTTCCTATGCCCAGGAAAACGAGCCAGAAATAGAGCGGGTTTTTTCCATGGGCGAAATAATGGCCGAAATAGGGTGAGTTCTCGATATGTGCCGGTGCGATGAGATGCATCAGGTATGCAGACAGCCTGGCCCAGGCGGCCGAACCGCCCAATCCTTTGCCGCAGAGTAAAAAAGAGGCAAAGAGTACAAAACCAAGTGCAATCCCGGCAATGTAAGGATTCATATAGCGTTTCACGCTGTTCCCCCTTGTTGTTGATCGTTGCACATTGGACTGCGCCGTCGTGCAACGACATCAAATAACGCGGTTTGTTTACTGCAGGGACAATCTTTTCAAGGTACCCTTTATGCAATGAGATTGCCCCTTGTCCTCTATCAGACGACAGTTTTTTTATTCATGCCGATCAATAGGGATGCCACATTCGCAGGCGGAATGCCTTTTCGGTTTTTGAGGGATGCTGACGATATTTCGTGATTTTGAAGGAGCCGGTGAATTGGTTGACAAAGGGGAATCCGGCCTGGGCCCAACCGACCACGCC
>DRLX01000067.1 GCA_011322715.1 Desulfobulbaceae bacterium | reverse complement strand
GTTGGTCGCCAGGGTGGTCTTGCCGGTTCCTCCCTTTTCCCCGCCAAACAGGACGATGGCCATGATATCACTCCATATGGTATCATCTCGTATAACTCCATATCATATTATATGATATCATATCATATAAATCCTGTAACAGGCAATCCCGAAGGACGAAAAATGAAGAAAAAAGGCCGCCACGCCTGGTATACGCGTGGCGGCCTTACAGACAGCTGGTGCTCCTGGCAGGATTCGAACCTGCGGCACCAGGATGAGGAAGAAACTTTTTTTACGCAACTAGAGAACAATAGAACAAGTGTGCGTAAATTTAAGCGAAAATCTTTTTGTTTTTGCCTATCATTCAGGCTGATTGATCAGCTACCCGTCCAAGTCGTTCCAATGAATGGTATACTTCCAGTTACCTTGCCGCTATGAATCTTGTTTTGTTGAGCCGATATTTTTTCTGCCTGTCACAAAAACTGTTGCAAGCGCAATGATTGTTGCGCCACAAATTGTTGCGGCAACTGAGGGATATCCCTTTGCCAAGGCAAATGCGGCAAGGGAAAAAGCGGTCAACGTGGTAACCATCCCGAATAGTTGCCCACGGAGTACTTCCTTGTGTTTTCTTTTGTCAGCTTCAATCTGAGCGGCAAGGGCCGCCGCCTCGACTTCGCGACGGTGCTTAGCCTCACCCTCAGCCATAGTCAGGATTCTTTCTGCTGCTCCCGTCAGTATATCCTCGTAACCCTGCAGCGTTGCCGGGTCAGGAATTGGCCCTGAAACAACATGCTGCTGAAGGACGAGCTGCTGTGAATTCTGTTTGCTATGTGTCTGGGAAGGGGTATTATCAGGTGGTTGCCGACGACGTTTTTTTGATTTTTTGCTCATCGGCATATAGGTCCATTGCGATCTTCAAGCTGTATCCCACGCGATCCCAAGTCTCCCGCATACGCTCTTCCGGGGTGCCATGGGGCACAAACTTTGAGTAATCAACAGGCTCCCTGGATGGCATGATGTCCAAGATACTGCCAGCTCCCTGGAGGATATTTTTTATTGAATTCTTCATATCATAAAGGGATGTCGGGCGTTCTTCTGGTCCCACGGCTAGCCTTCTTGCTAGCAGTTTTTCGGCAGCACGAAAATCACGGCCAAACTTCATGAACGCGTCCAGCGACTTCTGAAACTCTGGCGACATCTTGTTGATAGCGCGCAGGATTTCTTCCTAGCTTATTTCGAGCTTCCTCAGTGTTTCTTCTGGTAACATGGTAGGCTCCTTATGATCCATTCATACTTGCATGTTACCATTGATTCCCATCAAGTCAAGAGAATCGACCACTCTTGGCGGGGATCACATCGGAAACTTTTGCCCGCGCATAAAAAGGTCCGCCATGACGCCAAACGCGACAAGAATGGCAACGGCCGAAAGCCCCTTTACTACCGGCGGGCATCATCGGTGCCACTGATGTAGACCAATTTTGCAACGATATAACAACCAATCATCAGGGGCCTATTTCAGGAATCATCCTCTTCTCCTTTTTATGGCAATCTGTAAGGCGAATACAATTATCAACAAATATTAGCCGCATCAGCCATCGTAATAGCCAATCGTTTTTCTCAACAGGTCAGTGAATTTATATATATCGCTGATCCTCTCTATATGATGTTTTGTTTCTTTCTTTTTGCTATCAAATATTCCTATGTATTTTTTTGCCGTATTGAAATGGAGGCGGCACAGAGGTTTCCTGTTGTTATCATCAAGCAGAATGCCAAAATAGCTCTTGGTGTCCCGATCAACAACCCTTTCGACATCAACAACCTCGCTCAGGATTGCTCTCACGATCAGGAACCCATCCCATTCCTCTTGGGTGGTAACGATTCCCTTGTCACTATTTTGAGCAATGACATTATTATCAACTTCATTATCATATTCGTCTATATTTTGACTATCATCATTTTCTTGGTCATTCATTGCCGATTTCAGACGGTCATTAATTCGATCATTTATGAATTGTTTGAATGAATTCTTTACTAAATCTGAAAATTGGTCAATTACTTGTTGCGTCTTCTTTCCTGAATATACTTTTCCCACAAAAAATCTAATAAAATCAGGCGAAGGGGATGTAAGTTCTTTACCTAGGACTTTTTTTATGGCCCTGACGTACTTCAACTCGCTGGCAGTTGTAAGCATCTCATCAAGACTGAATGCAGATTTTGTCAGTTTTTTCAATTCAGGAATAAGCTGCTCGTCTATCTCCAGCATATTAAAAACCATAAATGGATTATCATCCATGATGTTTGCCTGCTCAAGATCAGAATAAAATCGATATGTGATCCCGTTAGTCAGGACACCGATTCTTGCATCGGTGACATGAAAATATCGTCTAAGTTGAGCAGCATGTTCTTCATGCAAGTTTGATCCACAACATTTACATTCAAATAGAATTGTCGGTTTGCTATCCATTGAGATAACATAGTCAACCTTCTCTCCTTTTTTCGATCCAACATCTGCAGTAAACTCTGGGATAACCTCTGTCGGATCAAAGACATCATAGCCAAGAGTCTGGATGAATGGCATGACAAAGGCCGTCTTTGTCGCCTCTTCTGTCTGTATGTTGTCGACCTGTTTCCGTATTCTTGATGCCAATTCTTTCAGACGGTCGACAAAATCCATATCCTCCTCCTCTTTCGCAATAGTTTTTGAAGTTAAGATCGTAAAAAGGATGCACCATGACGAACTGCTGATAAAACTTGACAGCATTCCTTATTACGGCTCCGTTTTCATCAATCCTTAGGCAAGACGTGGCATCTTGCACACCCTCACTGATATTTCTCGGAGGGTATCCGATGAATTTCTGCGTTGGTCCGAAGTAAACAGTCCCCTGTCCAGGATCAGAGTATTGTCGGTATGTATCAGTGTTGCTGACAATGCCTGTGAGGAAAAAGTTGTGTATTTTCGTGAGAAAGCCGAAAATACTATGAGAACTGCATCGGCGCTCATGCAGGCCAGGATCTGGACAAAGGCATCGCCATCCAGGCTGTCATACCTAGTAGCATGGATGGTTTTCAGGGCATCTTGAGTAAACAGCGAAGATTCTACCGGAAAATCACGCCTGAGAGAACGTAGGTGATCTACTTCATGCGAATCGTTATAAGGCGTCGTCAAGGGTGATTGTTTTCTTTACTTCGTTCAAAAAGGCGCTAAAATCCCTTCCGGCCTTTTCCCTGTATTCTCTGAACTCTTCCGGAGAGGCATAGGTGGCAAAAGTGTCGCTTTCCTGTTTATCCATGTCCATAGTAAACGCATGCCATGCATTTGACCGGATGACATAAAACGACTTGTTGTCGCCATCATGGTCCTGGAGGAAGTTTTTTGCAAAAGACTGTTGTGAGTAATAGGCGATGATATCGTCGTTCTTGATAAGCTCGTTATCATTCGCACATATCCATGGATCTTCACAGTGGATCATAGCACTCAGGGACAACGCCGGGATGTCGACATAGTTGTCCACGATGAAACACAGGATATCGCGGGCATCATCGTCAACGACAACGGCATCATAGGCTTGGCGACGAATGGGCGCGGCACCGTATTCCTGATACTTCATGTAAACTTGATAATTCACGGGGCCAGACGTCCATTTTTCAAATTCAGCATCAATAAAATGACCACCAGCGACAAGGGTCCACACCTTGGCGTACCAAGCGAGTTTTTGCAGCTTCATCGGGGTGATCCCCTTGTCATGGTATTCGGCAAGAATAAATTATGCCAATTCAATAGCGTTCATTTTCTGATGCGAGTCCAATGTTATATATTGCGGCTTGTATGCTTCCTGTTCCGCACAGTAATAATTTTACTCTGGAATGGTCTATGAAAATGAAGTCATAGAGGGATGTCGGGTGCTTTTCTGCTCCCCGAAAATCACGGCCAAACTTCAGAAATGCATCCAGCGACTTCTGGACCTCTGGCGCCACATCTCTTCGATACCGCGCAGCATTTCTTCCTGGCACTTTTAGAGCGTTTTTATCATCTCTTCAGCCAACATGATCTGACTCCTTGGGAGTACACCCTTTTTTTCATGTTACCATCGTCATTCATCAAGTCAAGCTAATTGTTAAAAAATACAGCAAGTTCACCTATTTGCCACCCACAGATCCCGTCCGATAAATTTTCCGGGGTTGGAACCTCAGTATTTTGGCCTCTCTTTTAACTCCGGGAACCGTTCATGATACTCTCTGATAAAGTTCATCGAGGTAGTGAATCCAAACCATTCTCATCTTCCTGCCATTTGATAATGATTTGAAAAATTGAATTCAGCTCACGCAGGCAGTGCTGCCGCTCTTCGTCGTCCGTGGCCCCATATGGGGCTGCTCCAATGTGGCCACGGCCCGTTCCGGCGGCCTGCACAG
>DRLX01000066.1 GCA_011322715.1 Desulfobulbaceae bacterium | reverse complement strand
GGATTCAACCGCCTCGATCAGCTCCAGACAGGACTGATTTGGGGAAGCCGGATGCTCAGGGGCAAGGGGCAGCCAGAACCGATTATCCTGTGCCGTCGGAAGAAGATGGGCGCTATACAGCAGATCAGGCAGGGCATCCTTCATGGTCAGCACCGAGATCAAATCAAGCCGCAGACAGGCCATGTCCATGATATCCTCTTCACTCACCCCCTTGCCGGTAAAGGTGGTATGCACGCAGCGGAGACCGCGTAAACGGCCGCCGGCAGTGCGGATATTGGACAGGACGGGAATAACGATCCGGTTAAAATCTCCGACAATGACGGTTTCCACCCGGCCGGAGCGGTGGATCAGCAACCCCAACTGGCGATTGAGTTCCGTGGACAGGGCGGCAAGGCTACGCGCCATATCCCGGCCGATAATCTCATGGGGGGAGATCGATTTTCTGCCCAAACGTTCAAGCGCCTTCAACTGCCTGGACTTGAGCCCGGTCGTATTTCCTACAACGGCGATGGTGCACCTCCAATATCGATTAGCAGGGGGCTGAACCAGGCGTGCGCGGAAAGGGAATCACGTCCCGGATATTGGCCATACCAGTGACAAACTGGACAAGACGCTCAAAACCGAGCCCGAACCCGGAATGGACCACGGAACCATACCTGCGCAGATCCAGGTACCAGCTGTATTCATCCTCATCAAGCCCGGCTTCCCGCATGCGGGCCAGCAGAATATCATAACGTTCTTCACGCTGAGAGCCACCCACCAACTCACCAATTCCCGGCACCAGGATATCCATGGCTGCCACCGTTTTTTCGCCCTCATCAAGCCGCATGTAAAACGGTTTGATCTCCTTTGGATAATTGGTCACAATCACGGGCCGGCGGGCCACTTCCTCACAGAGAAACCGTTCATGCTCGGCCTGCATATCCATGCCCCAGAAAACTGGAACCTCAAATTCTCTGCCTCCCTTCCCCTGTGCCTCCAGAAGAATATCAATGGCCTCGGTATAGGTAAGACGGACAAAGGGTTGCGCACATGTGGTTTCAAGTTTATTCACCAGTCCCTTGGTCACAAAACGGTCAAACAGGTTCAGGTCATCGGAGCAGGAGTCAAGGACCTGTCTTATCACGATCCGGATCAATGATTCGGCCACCTCCATATTGCAGGCAAGATCACAAAAGGCCATTTCCGGTTCCACCATCCAGAACTCGGCCAGATGACGGCTGGTATTGGAATTTTCAGCCCGAAACGTGGGGCCAAAGGTATATACCCGTCCAAGGGCCATGGCGTAGACTTCGGCCTGAAGCTGGCCGCTGACCGTAAGCCCTGCCCGGCGACCGAAAAAATCCCCGGCAAAGGGGTCCGGGCCGCCAAGTTGCCTGATATCCAGGGCGGTAACGGTAAACATCTCACCGGCGCCCTCGCAATCCGAGGTGGTGATGATCGGGGTATGGACCTGAAAAAATCCATGATCGGCAAAAAACTCATGGATACCTAAACTAAGCGCACTGCGCAGACGGCTGACAGCCCCGAGCGCATTGGTCCGTGGCCGCAGGTGGGAGATCGAGCGCAGGAACTCGAAACTGTGTCGTTTTTTCTGTAAAGGATAGGCTGCCGGATCAGCAGGCCCCAGAACAGTGACCTTCTTTGCCTGTAATTCCACCTCCTGCCCCCGGGCCGGAGAGGCGACCAGGGTCCCGCCCACCTCAACGCCGCAGCCGGTAGTGAGTTTTTTTATCTCGGCGCTGAAATTTTCCAGACCGGAATCAACAATCACCTGCAGATTGGCCAGGCAGGAGCCGTCATTGATCTCGACAAAGGACAGGGAACCGGAATCGCGGCGGGTCCGCACCCAACCACTGACTCTCAGCTCCCGGCCGATGACCGGATCATGGAGAATTTTCTTGATCGTCTGTTGCATCATATTTTTTTAATTTTATGCATAAACCATAGCATGACTGGACCGAATTTTACAGTGCCGGCCACAACGAATGATCGTCTGATCTCTGAGGCCATTGCCTAAGGCGGGTTTTACCCGCAACCCAAGGCTGTAGGGACGGCTTCAGCCGCCATAGTTTTCATGGTTATCATAATCATTCACAGCCTTTACAGGCGAATAAATTCACCCCTACAGCACGTGCAATAACCTGCGTAATCCTATTTTCTGATAAACATCATCTCACCCGTTCCTGTAAGGCCCAGCTCCTGTTCTGCAAAAAGATCGTTGAGATAACCGGCAACCCGATTGCACTTGACGGTAAAGAGAAAAAACAGGGGCGCATCCACATCGGAAAGGGTCTCGAAATTTCCCATCCCCTTGCTGAGGATGATATCAGCTTCGGTAAAATAGCGCCGGAACTCCGCACTGCAGTCATCAAGGGGCGTGCCCGGACAATCGGTGCCGTTGTCAATGACCCTGCAGAGAGATGTCAAGCCACAAAAGACCGCATCCTCCATGGTGGCATCATTGATAATCGGTTCCCCGCGCACGGCGAGCGTCACCTCACAACCGGTCTTCTGCAGCTCACGAATCACAAGGGAATCAAACACTATTTCCCCGCAGTTATCAGCCAGATACAGCACCTTTGGCTGCGCTGTCCCCTGCACCTGTTCGACCAGGGCCGGGTAATCGTCTACGAGAAAGGCCTGGGTGGTGCATTCGGCCATGGATTTGGCGGCATCAAAACTGTGCTGGGCCGCATAATCAATGATATTGCCGCAGGCGGCAAAATGTATGGCCGCCCGCAGGGGATCGCGGGCCGCCTCAACCTGGGAGCTGATGGAATCATACAGGGAAAGGGCAAAGACATTACTTGTGTGTTTCAGCTCTTTAAAGGGGTCCTGTTTACCGGTAATCTCTGCAATGAGTCGGTAGAGAAAAACGGCGT
>DRLX01000065.1 GCA_011322715.1 Desulfobulbaceae bacterium | reverse complement strand
CTGGCGTGACAAGCCCTCTTTTGAGCCGCCGAAAAAAGAGGCACCGCTCAACATGCTGATCGCCATGGCCATTGCCGCCTATTACTGTGTGCTTATTGGTGTCAATCCGGAAGGACTCTATAAATTGCTGCCCTTTGATGCCCATTATCATCCCTATACGGCGCAACATGTCATGGAGTCCATGCAGATTCTCTTGTTCACCATGCTGGGATTTTTCCTGCTGATCAAGAAACTCTATCCCGAACCCAAGGTCGGTCTTGATATTGACTGGTTTTATCGGCGTGGTGCCGTTGGTTTCATGGCATTTTGTCGAAATGTTCTGAGGATGGTAGACGAGCAGGTGATAAAAAATCTGCACAAAACTTTTGCTTTGCCGCTTCTGCGTGCTTTTGCCCGGGTGGCGAACTGGAACGATCAGCGGGTAGTTGACGGCGCGGTTGATAATTCCGCTCAAGCTGTTCTCAGCCTGGGTGATCATATGCGTGTCTTCATGCAGCCTGGAATTCTGTCCCGGTATATTGCCCGAACCTTGACGGTGCTGGCCGGTATCGCTCTGCTGGCCCTCTACTTACGATAATCTTGGAAAGAAATACAAAGATAAACAGATGACACCACTTGCAACGCTCCATCATTCAACACTCAGCTACCCTGTTTTAAGTCTGATTATTTTTCTGCCGGTTATCGGGGCCGCCCTGCTGGCATTGATCAAGGACGAGGAGCAGAGCCGTTGGTTCAGCCTGATTATTTTGACCCTGACGTTTTTTTTCTCCCTGCCGTTGCTGGGTCATTTTCAGGCCGATGTACTGGGTTTCCAGTTCGTCGAACAACATGCCTGGATTCCCGGCTATGGTATGAGCTATCTTTTGGGAGTTGACGGTATAAGTCTGCCTCTGGTCCTGTTGACGACCTTTGTAGGACCGGTGACTGTTCTCTGTTCCTGGCGTTACATCACCCACAGAGTTCGTGAATGTATGGCCCGTCTGCTTTTGACCCAGGGCATTTTGACCGGTGTCTTTGTGGCCCTTGACATGGTCCTGTTTTATTTTTTCTGGGAGGCCATGCTGGTCCCCATGTTTTTGCTTATTGCCATCTGGGGTGGGCCGAGACGGAAATATGCAGCCGTGAAATTTGTTCTCTACACCCTTGCCGGTTCCATTTTTCTGCTGCTGGCAATTGTCGGCCTGTATGTCAAGGCAGGGAGCTTCAGCTATCCGGTCATGCTCGGTCTGCACCTGCCGCCGACATGGCAGTTTTGGATTTTTATGGCCCTGTTGATTGGTTTTGCGGTCAAAATTCCTATGGTACCGCTGCATACCTGGTTGCCTGCCGCCCATGTCGAAGCGCCGACGGCCGGCTCGGTCATTCTGGCCAGTGTACTCCTGAAGATGGGAACCTATGGTTTGCTTCGCTTTAATCTTACCCTTGCACCGGCTGCGAGTGTCAGCCTTGCACCGTATCTGATAGTTTTTTCGGTAATTGCTATTCTCTATGGCGGTCTGCTCTCTCTGGCCCAGCAGGACATTAAAAAACTGATCGCCTATTCCTCGGTCTCCCATATGGGATTTGTCACCTTGGGAATCAGTGTCCTCAATATCCAGGGGTTTCAGGGGGCCGTACTGCAGATGATCAATCACGGTTTGACCACCGGCGGCCTTTTTCTGCTGGCCGGAATGCTCTATGAGCGCACCCATTCAAGGGAGCTTTCGGTCAACGCAGGGCTTGGACGCCTTATGCCCGGCTTTGTCTTTTTTCTCGGCCTGTACAGTCTTTCCTCCCTGGCCTTTCCGGGGACCGCCTCCTTTGTCGGCGAATTTCTCTGTTTAAGCGGCGCATTTAAGCACTCCATGCGGCTTGGCGCCTGGGTCATTCCCGGTGCCCTGATCGCTGCGGCCTACATGTTCAGGATGTTTCTCACCGTGACCTGGGGCAAGGGCGGGGACCCGAAGCTTGCCCGCGATATTAATCTCAGGGAATGGGCCAGCCTGCTTCCGCCTGCTCTGCTGGTGGTCCTGTTTGGATTTTATCCGGCCCCGATTCTCAAGATCATGAATCCCGTGCTGGAGGCGATTATAACAAGACTTCCTATGGAAAAAAGCTTTGACGTTGCAGCACTGATCAGCCATTCGCTGCACGGTTTATTAAATTAGGATACACTCCACATCTCGGTTGCTTACAGGCCATCCTACAGATAATAAGAGGACGATAGATGTTTAACGGTATATTACCCGAAATTATAATTAGTATAGCCGCGTTATTTTTCTTTGTCTGCGCCCTGTTTGACTATAAAAAAATATTTCCCTGGGCCGTGGGGTTTGGTGTTGCGGCAACCCTTGCCAATCTTGTCAGCCTGCATGAACAGCACAGCTTTTTCCATGGCGCCTTTATGGTGGACGGGTTCAGCCGTTTTTTCAGTTTCCTGATCTGCGCTTCCTTTCTTCTTGCCTGTGTTATTGCCGGCAGACTTCGCCAGACCGACCAGGAAAAGATAGGTGAGTTTTTCTTCTTTGTTGCCATCGGCACGCTGGGCCTTCTGATCGTCACCGGCGCAACGGAGCTGTTGACCCTGTTCATCGGTCTGGAGATTTCTTCTTATCCCCTGTTTATCGTTGCCTCATACCGCAAGGGTTTGGGGTTTCAGTTTGAGTCTGTTGCCAAGTACATGGTGTTCGGGGCTGTGTCGATGGCCTTTATGCTTTACGGTATCACCTATATGTACGGCGCCTTTGGTTCCACCTTTTTTGCCGATATCATCCCCGCCATTCCCAACCATCTCGATGATCCCATGGCCATTTTGGGAGTCATCCTGTTTATGGCCGGTCTACTGTACAAGCTTGCCGCCTTTCCCTTTCACTTCTGGGCCCCGGATGTCTATGCCGGCGCCGCCGTCGAGGTGGTGGCCTTTATTGCCGCTCTTCCCAAGCTCGCCGCTGTGGCCCTTCTGGTGCGGGTTTCTTCCATGTTCATGGGAATGGACGGTCTGGTTCCGGTTTTGACCATCCTTTCCATCCTCTCCATGACCCTGGGTAACCTGATGGCCCTGGCCCAGAATGAATTGAAACGGTTACTGGCCTATTCGGCGGTTTCCCATGCCGGTTACATCATGCTTGGACTGCTGGCCCCCGGTGAAGGCGGTCTGCAGGCAGCTCTGTTTTATGGGGCCGTGTATGCCCTTATGACCCTTGCCGCCTTTTTGATTGCTATTGAGGTAGCCGGAGACGAGCATGATATCCCGCTGGAAAACCTGCGCGGTCTGTGGAAACGATCGCCAAGTCTGGCCATCATGTTGGCGGTTACCTTTATCTCTCTGGCCGGACTGCCGCCGATGGCAGGTTTTACCGGCAAGCTTTTTCTGATCATGTCCGTCTGGAAGGCCGGATATTTCTGGCCGGTGCTTGCCGCCGTGCTTAATACCCTGCTCGGGAGCTTTTACTATCTACGGGTGATCAAGATATCTCTGGTCGGCGGGAAGGAGGAAGAGGAGCCGTTGGTAGTACCGGTATATATACGGCCTCTGGCCGTCGTCCTTGGCCTGTTGATTCTCTTTTTAGGCCTGATGCCGGGATCCCTGCTCAATCTCGCCGGGGCCGCAATAGCCAGTTTGTAGACCGACTGTATTGGGACAAAAAAAAGGGGGACCGGCAAAAGCCGGTCCCCCTTTTTTAATGATTTTATGAGGATGATTTTTGGTACGCGTTAGTCGAGTTTTTCCATTTCCCTGCCGCAGCAGTTGGGGACCGAATCTCCGGCCTCCAGGTGGGCGTATTTGTTGCAGATCGCGCAGTAGACAGTGCATTCCTCATCAACGGTGTCCTCGCTGTAATGGGTCTGACCTCCGGGAACGTTTTCAATCACAAAGCGGGCAATATTTGATTTTGTTGGAATAAACTCGCCAATGGGTTCCAGTTTTTTTGAGTCCTGGACACAATCGACCACCACCCGCCACAGGGTTTCCATATCTGCAGTTTCCTGGGGGGTCTCAGGATGAAATTCAACAACATTTTTATCGACAATTATTTTCATATATTCTCTCTCCTGGATCTTATTTTTCCATATTGATGTACAAATCTCTCAAAGGCACCCTCCCGGCTCTCTTAAATAATATCCTCTACCGAGCTGATCTCCTTGCCTGCCAGAAAATCCTTCAGGGTTTTACCGATAGTGTTACCGAGCTGAATACACTCGGTAAGATCGGTTTCTTCCGGAACATACTGCACTTTAAGGCCGGGGTGACAGATGGTGAATTTCATTTCGGTCATGGCCTTGTTCATTAGTTTTACCGCCTCACCGGACCAGCCATAGGAGCCGAAGGCAACGCCGATTTTGTTGGTCGGCCGCAGTCCCCGCATGTACATAAGAAAACCGGCCATGCGCGGTAACATGCCGTTATTGAGTGTCGGGCAGCCAAGGATAATGACGCTGGCCTCCAGCACATCAGTCATGACGTCGCTGCGATGGTTGACCTGCAGGTTGATCATCTTATAGGGAATGTCCTGTTCCTGTAATCCCTCGGCAATTCCCTTGGCCATCAATCGGGTGGAATCCCACATTGTATCGTAGATTATCAGGGCGTTACCTTTGCCCTCGTGGACGCACCAGCGGCCATAGGCTTCAAGAATTTTATCAATATGCGTGCGCCAGACAACGCCGTGGTCCGGGGCGATCATCTTGATGGGGAGGTTCATCTCCGCAACCTTGGCAAGCAGCTTTTTGACCAGCGGCGAGTAGAGGGTAAGAATATTGGCATAATATTTGGTCGCCTCGTGCATCAGAACGTCAAGGTTGACCTCATCATCAAACCTTTCACTGGTGGCAAGATGCTCGCCGAAGGCATCACTGGAAAAGAGGATCTGATCTTCTTTGACATAGGTAAACATGGAATCCGGCCAGTGCAGCATTCGCGTTTCCAGAAAACTGAGAGTTTTTTCACCCAGGCTGATTTCTTCACCGGGGCTGACGACATGATAGGGCCAGTCTTCCCGGTGAAAATGCTTGAGCAGTGCCTTTTGCCCCATCTTGGAACAGATGATTTTCTCAGGATTGATCTCTTGAACAACCTCGGGCAGAGAACCGGAATGATCCATTTCAACGTGGTTGACAACGATGTAATCAATTTTGGCGGGATCAATGATGCTGCGGATATGGTGCATGAGTTCATTGCGGTACGGCTTTTTCACCGTGTCAATGAGGGTGACTTTCTCGTCGATTATCAGGTAGGCATTATAGGTCGTTCCACGGTTGGTTGAGTATCCATGGAAATCACGGGTGAGCCAGTCTATGGCGCCGACCCAATAGACATTTTTCGCAAGTTCAATCGGTTTCACTTGTTTCCTCCTTGTTCTCTACGTTCTTGATTCCCACAGTGGGAAAATAAATGATAGGTGGATAGGGGCCCGGCTGGACAAGGGTGGGCCAATCCGGGGTAATGGTGAACCGACGGGTGCCGATTCATCCAGACGGACGTGTTGGTTAGTTCAATCAGACCTAACGCTCAATTCAGGTCAGAAGGTGATAACGTTATATCCCATGTCGATGTATTCCGACATGGCCGGGTGGCCGGACATGGCACCGATAAGTTCAACGCCGGTATCGGTAACGGCCTCGGCAACGCCGAGCTTGTTGGAACATGCCCTGCAAGCGCCGACGATAATTCCCTGCTCCTGCGCTTTCTTGAACAGTTGGTGGAGAAAATGATCGGGTTTGTTCATTTCAGGAACAAGTTTGACTGCTTCTCCTTCAATGATAATTTTTCCTTCCATTCCCTGTTCGGCACAATCAAGACCGTTGAGCAGGACATGGACAAAACACATCGGGTCGCCGCGAAAGGCAAAGATTACCGTCTTTTTCATGGGGTATTTCTCCTATGGTTAAACATTCCGGGTATGGAAAGAAAAGCAGATTCGGCCTGTTTGCCTTTCCGTAATCGGAGTAATCCGGCAACCACGCCGTTTGCCGGCGTGGTTGCCGGATTGCAGCTAAATCTCTTCAAATTCGTCTTTATCGGCGCCGCAGACAGGACAAACCCAGTCATCAGGTATATCGTCAAACGATGTGCCCGGCTCGACGCCGTTTGCCGGATCACCGGCCTCCGGATCATACTCATACCCACAGACGAGACATCTATACTTTTTCACTCTACATCCTCCCAAAAAAAAATTAATTAAATATCATGCATTGTCGTCCCGGACCGAACCGGGACCGGCAAGTGGTTTAAAGGCGGCTTTGGTCGCACCGCAGACAGGACAGCGCCATTCATCCGGTAGATCGGCAAAGGCGGTCCCTTTTTTTATTTTTCCCTTTCGTTCACCCTTATCGGGATTATAAATGTATCCACAATTCGGGGTCTGACACTGATACATCTCTTCGGGCTCGGCCATACATGGATCTCCTGATTTGTTCCATTCATCGTTTGTTGCGGCTGCGGCCTGAAATTTCGGTCCGGACATGCCCGGTTACACGGTAACAGGGCTTCTTTTGCTGTAACAGCGTTTTTTCCGGAACAACAATGGTATTCCATGTTACCGCCGTAGCCGGATAACAGGTAATCAGTTTATCTGTCTATCAGGATTTCCAGTGGCCATGCAGATTGCAATACTCACGGGCGGTAACCTCTGAGGCCTCGATACAGAAAGTAGCCTCAGGAGCATCACCCGGGGAAAGGTTCTGACGGTAAACCTTGCCGTCGGCAACCAGTTCAATCCACTCAATCCAGTGTTTTTCTTCCATCGGATGGGGAACGGAACCGACACTGACCTTGTAGCCGTTGTCCACCTTGGTGATCACGGGTACATGTTTTTCCTGGGCGGCATCAACGGTGTTTTCAGCCATAAGATCCATGGGCTGACCGCAGCAGACCAGTTCGCCGGCGCCGGTGTGCAGGACTTCAACAATGTTTCCGCAAAGAGGGCATTTATAGATTTCGTTTTTGTTGGTCATGGTGTGATCTCCTGATTGAGTAATAAAGGTGGTTTCTTTCTTACCACGGGAGAGTCCCGTGGCGAACTACATTGTAATGATCAGTCAACATGTTTTGCCAGATAATCGGCGACGCCTTCGGCGGTCGGGGTCATGGCGTCTTCGCCCTCGTGCCAGTTGGCGGGACAGACATCACCATGCTCTTCATGGAACTTGAGAGCATCTACCATGCGCAGGGCCTCGTCGATAGAACGGCCGAGCGGCAGATCATTGATGACTGCATGGCGGACGATGCCCTCCTTGTCGATCAGGAAGGTACCGCGCAGAGCGACACCCATGTCGAGAAGCACGCCGTATTGGCGGGATATTTTTTTATCCAGGTCGGCAATCAAAGGGTACTGAACATTGCCGATGCCTCCCTCGTTGACAGGGGTATTTTTCCAGGCCCAGTGGGAAAACTGTGAGTCAATGGATGCTCCGATGACTTCGCAGTCTCGTTGTTTGAATTTATCGAGGTTTTTGTCAAAGGCAATGATCTCGGATGGACAGACAAAGGTGAAATCAAGGGGGTAAAAGAACAGGATGACGTATTTTCCACGATAATCCGACAGCTTGAAATCTTCTTTCATTGAGTTATCCGGCATAACGGCCGTTGCGGTAAAATCCGGTGCCTGTTTGGTGACTAATGTGCTCATTGGATGAAATCTCCCATCATGAATAGTGTACTGAAAGTTTGTTTTGCGTTTCTCGGCAGGGAAAACGGTTGGAATCAATTACCAGTTTTCGGCAAGGAGCTCAAAATACCCTTGAGGATGAGCACAGGCCGGACATTTTTTGGGTGGCTCGCTCCCCTCGTGGACATAGCCGCATTTACGGCAGTACCAGATAACGGTATCCTCGCGTTTGAAGGTACGTCCCTCTTTCAGGTTATCAATAAAGGCCCGGTACTGCCTGGCATGCTGCTGTTCCGCCTTGGCAATGGCGTTGAAAACAGCTGCAATGACGGGAAAACCCTCTTCCTTTGCCGTGGCGGCAAACTCCGGGTACATCTCCTTGTACTCATGTTCTTCCCCGGCTGCAGCAGCTTCAAGGTTTTCCATAGTGGTGCCTATGGCCCCGGCAGGGAAAGAGGCACGCACTTCAACCTCACCCCCTTCCAGGAGGTTAAAAAGGGTCTTTGCGTGCGCCCGTTCCTGTTCGGCGGTTCGTTCAAAAATTGCCGCTATCTGAACCAGCCCTTCTTTTTTTGCCTTCTTGGCGGCAAAAGAGTAGCGGTTCCTGGCCTGGGATTCCCCGGCAAAGGCTGCCAGGATATTTGTTTCCGTCTGGGTTCCGGTAAGTGTCGCCATTGGTCTATCCTCCTAAGCAATGGCCGACTTGCCGTCGCCGGTGATGGTATATTTACATCTGACCGGGCTTTCAACAAAACCCTTTTTCTTGAGGGCCGTAATCTGACAACTTACCTGTTTGGGTTCCAGGCCTGTCGCAGCGGCAATGTCCTTGCTGCCGCAGGCTTGCTCACACTTTGCCATTGCCTCAAGCACCGTGCGTTGTTTGTCGCTGAGTCCCTTGGTTCCACATTTTGATTTACACGCCATTTTCTTTCCTTTCCTTTTCTTTGTTCGTAGAAGTAATGATTGGCATTTTGGACAGATACCATAAAATTCAACCCGGCATCCGGACACAATATAGCCATGGTTTTCCTGTTCCGGTAAGGGGATATTTTTCTTTTCCGCAAGATCGATGTTGTCTACTCTGTGGCATTGCACGCAATAAATATGGTCATGCTGTTGCAGTTCCCAATCAAATCGTTTCTGACGTCCACTGATTTCGAGTTTGTTGATCAGGCCTGATTCGGACATGATCTCCAGGTTACGGTATACGGTGGCCAGGCTGATTCTGGGGAGCTTTTTTTTAATTCGTTCGTAAAGCTCATCCGCTGTGGGATGCGTATTACATTTTTTCATCTCATCCAGGATAATCTCCCGTTGATGAGTCATACGAAGTAGTTTCTGCATAATTGATAGTTATTGTTAACTGTTATTTTTTTTCGAAAGTAGTTGATAATTATTCCTGTGTCAAGAAAAAATAAAGAAAGGAGACGTTTTATTCTCGATTCAGGATTGATAAACTCGTAAAAAGTTTAGATAGTGCTCAAAGATGGCTAAGTAAAAATATAGATATACAGGGAAGTATAGACTCCGAGGAGTAGTATTCCGTGGCGGCTCTTTTATACCTGTAGTATGTGCCCACGAATGAATCGCCACGGAACACACGACGTGTTAGGTCGAAGTTTTTACGACAACATCATGGGTTATCAACAGACAGAGGAGAAAGAAATCCCGGAAACATGGAATCTGTTTCCGGGATGATGGCTTGAGAGGGTAGGAAGAGGTGGGTAAACGGCAGGCCTTATTCCAGAACGAAATCATCACGCCTGTTCTGGGCCCAGTCTTCTTCGGTGTGGCCGGTAAATAGAGGGCGTTCTTTGCCGTAACTGACGGTACGTATCCGTGAGCCGTCAACCCCAAGTTCTACGAGATAGGTTTTGGCATTAATGGCTCTGCGCTCACCGAGCGCAAGGTTATATTCATTGGTGCCCCGTTCATCGGTGTTCCCCTCAATAACCAGATTTCGGGAGGGGTTATTTTTCAGGTAATCAGCGTCATGTTCAAGTCGTGGAACCTGGTCGTCGCGGATGGATGCCTGATCAAAATTGAAATAGACAGGTTGCATCTCAATGGAAGAACGACCATGGGCCCGTTTATACTCCTCGGAGTTCCGGTCACCGTCAACCCCGAGACTGCCGAGGTTTTGTCCGCTTGCATCCAGCGATTCTTCACCGGACATGTTTTCTTCACTGATTGAACCCTGTTTTCCCGCAGCCAGTTCCTTGCCCTCCGGGGCATTATTCCCTGCTTGAGAAGAGTAGGCAGGCACAGGTTTTTTGCCGCAGCCGGCGGTAAGGGTAAGTGCTGCTGCGGCAAAGGTAATAAGAAGTAAAATCTTGAGTGTCTTCATGGGTATCCTCTGGGAATGTGGTGGTGGATGATGAACGTGTGCGGTATTCTACCTGTTGGTGGTGGAAGACGTCAAGTGAAAGATGGTCGACTTCTTCGAGGGTTAGCGCACAAGGGGCTTGGGATAGCCCATTTGTCGTTTTTTGGCGGAATTTGTTTTTATTGCCTCCCGGACAATAGGGTGGTACATGACACATTGGTGTCAGGTTTTGCGGGCCGATACATCGGTACTCTTACTATTTATTGTTGAGGAGATTTTCATGTTGAAGAAATTAGTCTTGATTCTTGTTGCTTTGTCGACGCTCTGCGGCTCTGCCTGGGCGGAAACAAAAATTATTTTTGCTACCGACGCCACCTGGCCGCCCATGGAGTTCGTCAACGCTCAAAAACAGATAGTCGGATTTTCCATTGATTTTCTCAAGGCCGCCGGTAAAGAAGTCGGGTTTACTCCGGTGTTTAAAAATACGGCGTGGGATGGGATTTTTGCCGGACTGGCCGCAGGAAAGTATGACGCGATAAGTTCGTCCGTCTCCATTACCGAACAGCGTAAAAAGGCGATGGATTTCAGTGAGCCTTATTTTACGGTTCGCCAGGCACTGATCGTTCCCAAATCCTCGTCGGCAAAAACACTGGCTGACCTCAAAGGGAAAAAGGTTGGTGGCCAGATTGGTACCACCGGTTACTTTGCCATTAAGGCGGCCAAAGGGCTTGTTCCAAAATCTTACGATGAGATAGGACTGGCTATGGAAGATTTGAATGTGGGACGAATCGCCGCCGTTGTCTGTGATGATCCGGTCGCTGCCAATTATGCCCTGGACAAGTATAAGGATAAATTAAAGATTGCCGCCGTTCTCAAAACGGATAAGGTCGAAAATTACGGTTTTGCTGTGAAAAAGGGCAACAAAAAGGTTCTTGATCTGCTGAATAAGGGTATCGAGGCCGTCAAGGCCAAGGGAATAGACCAGCAGTTGAAGAAAAAGTGGATCGGTCAGTAGAAAATTGATTAACATGAGACATCCCCCGTTGTCCGCTGAGGACGTGGGATGGGGGAGTTCCTGTTTATCTGAAAATCCTTTGAGGAAGGGCCTGCCCATGCCTCAAAGGATTTTCATGGTTTGTTGCGGCCGGTCAATTTGGCCGGGCCATGCAGGTTACAAAGAGAGGGGGAATGAAAGGACACCATGTCTGATCAGGAAAAAATAATTGAAATCGGTGACGGGGCCGCTATTCCTGACCCCAAGGACAAGGGATTGATTTCAGCCTGGTGGATCGCCCTGATCGGCACCGTCTCCCTGTTGATTATCCTGCCGCTGGTAAAGCCGGATCCATACGCACGCGTACTCAGTTTTGTTCCCGACGGGATACTGGTAACCTTTAAGGTGACCATTGCCTCTATTTCCCTGGCCTTGGTTATCGGACTACTGACCGGACTGGGCAGATTGTCCAAAAACAGATTTATCAATCTGATCGCCTCGCTGTATGTCGAGGTTGTGCGGGGGGTCCCTCTGCTGGTTCAGTTGTTTTATATTTATTTCGCCCTTGGCCGCATTGTTCGGGTTCCGGATATTGTGGCGGCGGTGATTGCCATGTCCTTTTGTTACGGCGCCTATATGGGGGAAGTATTTCGGGCAGGTATAAAATCCATTGACTATGGCCAGACCGAGGCCTCTCTTTCTCTGGGGTTCAACCGGCGACAGACCATGGCCTATGTGGTATTGCCCCAGGCGTGGAGGACCATTCTTCCTCCGGTGGGCAATGAATTTATCGCCCTGTTAAAGGACACCTCTCTGGTTTCCATTCTTGCGGTCGCAGACATCCTGCGTCGTGGGCGTGAATATGCCTCGGAGAGTTTTAATTACTTTGAAACATACACCATGATCGCCTTGATCTATCTTCTGATCACCCTGATCCTCTCCAAGTTGATTTCCAATATGGAACACCGTCTCAGTCATTATGAACGCCGCTGATCCGATTATACAAATTAGCCATATCAATAAATATTTTGGTTCCTTTAAAGCTTTAGATGATGTCAGCCTCGATGTCACGCTTGGGGAAAAGGTGGTCGTTCTCGGTCCTTCCGGGTCGGGAAAATCCACCCTGCTGCGGGCAATAAATCGTCTTGAAACCATCAGTTCCGGATCGATAATTGTCGACGGCCATGATCTCTATGGTCCGGATGAGGACATCAACAGGATTCGCATGGAACTGGGCATGGTGTTTCAGAGTTTTAACCTGTTCAAGCATAAAACCGTTCTGGAAAATTTGACCCTGGCGCCTATCAAGTTAAAGAAGATGGAGAAGGGCAGGGCTGAGGAGATGGCATATGCGTTACTGGAAAAGGTCGGCATCCGGGACCGGGCCGATCATTATCCCGTGCAGTTATCGGGAGGACAGCAGCAACGGGTGGCCATTGCCCGTGCCCTGGCCATGGAGCCGAAAATTATGCTGTTTGATGAACCCACCTCCGCCCTTGATCCGGAAATGATCGGTGAGGTCCTTGAGGTCATGATAACGCTTGCCCACGAAGGTATGACCATGGTGGTGGTCACCCATGAAATGGGCTTTGCCCGTGAAGTCGCCGACCAGGTGGTCTTCATGGATGACGGCGCTATTGTGGAACAGGCATCTCCTGATTCCTTTTTTGATCATCCCGTACACGCCCGCACCAGGCTCTTTCTCGATCAGATTCTGTAAGGGCGGCCATCCTGTTTGTTTTCCGCTCCTGCTTTGTATATGATTACTCATCCTGCTACCCTGTACCCTGCTTCTATGTTGTGAAAATGGTTGTATCTCATCAATATACAACCATTTTCACGCCTTGGATTACAAGGTAAATCCGGCGCTCTAATCCGTCACCATACCTCACCGTGTAGTTTCCAGACCTGTGTTCGCTTCCAGGTTCTCTCCGGGAATTTTCATCGTTTGCTCGAATTTATTGGATGTGTTCCCGGCATGTGGGCTATACTGAATGTAAGGATGTACTACTGAGCCCTAACCCGCATATTTTACAAAGGTCGTCGTGCAAGGCCCGGTATTTTTCGTGTTTTGTAGCAGATCGCTTATGAAATATTCGGGTTGAAACCGTGAGCGAACCGTGGATGTATATATAGCAAGACAGCCTATTTTTACGAAAAATAAACGTGTGTACGCCTATGAATTGCTCTTTCGTCGGTCCATGGGGAAAAAGCTCGGTCAGGTGAGTGGGAACAGGGCGACCACCAGTGTATTGTCCAGTGCATTTTTAACCGAGGGCATAGAAAAAATATCCGGCAGTAAACCATGTTTTATTAATTTTACCGAGCAGTTATTGGGAAAGGACATAGCCGGTTTTTTTTCTAAAACAAAAATCGTCATTGAAGTTCTGGAGGATGTCGAACCCACGGAAAAGGTCATAGAGGTATGCCGGGGGTTATCGGAAAAAGGCTACCTGATCGCTCTTGATGATTTTGTCTATGCCCGTAAGCTCGAACCATTGATAGCGCTGGCTGATATTATCAAAATTGATTTTCGTCTGTCCACCATTGACGAGATAGAGCGGATGCTCTATCGCATGTCTCACCACCGTCTCAAGTTTCTTGCCGAAAAGATTGAAACCTATGAGGAATTTGACAAGGCCCTGAAACTTGGTTTTTCGTATTTTCAAGGGTATTTTTTCAGTCAGCCGGAAACCCTGCGGATACGAGAGGTGGCCTCGGTCAAGATAAACCTGATGAACCTACTTGCCGAGGTCAACCGGAAAAAGACAACCGTTGATCGGCTTGATACCATTATTTCCATGGATCTGGGTATCACCTACAAGCTCCTGCGATATATCAATTCCGCCTATTACTATCTTCTCCACGAGGTCACCTCGGTACGTCAGGCCATAATTTATCTTGGAGCCAAGGAAATCCGTCGTTTCGTGACCCTGGTTATAAT
>DRLX01000064.1 GCA_011322715.1 Desulfobulbaceae bacterium | reverse complement strand
TTTTTACCCCCGCTTTCGTTCCATTGCCGGAGAACCATGGCGTCGCTTTCCCCACGTCGTTCACTCCAGGTCCGGTGATATATGGGAGATGCCGCTTTCAACATGGGGTACCGACAAATTCCTGATCCCAGCAGCCGGAGGGAATTACTTCCGCCAGGCACCCCGCTCAATTGTACGAAAAATATTCCGCCAGTGGGCGACAACGTACAAATTCCCTTTTAACATGTATTTTCACATATGGGAGCTGGATCCTGACTTGCCTGAGATTTCTTCGGTAAGCTGGCTGAGTCGTATCCGAATGTATCGCAACATAGGCAACATGGTGGATTTATATAAAACCTTTTTAGAGGAGTATCACTTTACCGACATTGCCCACCATTTACAAATGATGCCATGTGAGATAGAGAATCCAGATAATCAACAAAGCGGGGAAAAAAGTCAACCACTATCAACGACATGCAGCCGTGGCAAAGCCTGTAGTTGCACGGAAAAATTCAACAACAAGAAAAATGGCATCTTATCGAAAGATAGAGGAGAAGCAGCAAAGGAAAGCTCTGATATTTCGGATATTACAATTATAATTCCATGTTATAATGAAGAACTAATTATTCCTTATCTGGCAAACACGTTACATGAGGTAAAATCAAGGTTATCGAATCAATGGAAATTACATTTTCTTTTCGTTGATGATGGGAGCACTGATAATACCTGGGAAGCCATTCAAAAAAATTTCGGCAATGATCCGGAGTTTGCATTCGTTCGGCATTGCACAAACAGGGGAGTCGCCGCCGCTATTTTAACCGGGATCAAGCAGGCAAAGACGACAATTGTCTGCTCCATTGACTGCGACTGTACTTACGACCCCCTGCAACTGGAAAGCATGTTGCCAATGCTGAAGGAAGATATAAGCCTGGTGACCGCCTCACCCTATCATCCTCTCGGAAAGGTGCTTAACGTCCCAGGCTGGCGGCTATTTCTTTCCAAAGGATTATCCCGTATCTATGGTTTAATCCTGCATCACAAGCTGGCAACCTATACAAGTTGTTTTCGAGTTTATCGGCGTGAAGCCGTTGCAGATCTTGATCTGCAACACGAAAATTTTCTCGGAATCGCCGAACTCATCGTGCTGCTCGATCTTAGGGGGAAAAAAATTGTCGAATGTCCCGCCGTACTCGAAGTACGAATCTTCGGCACTTCAAAGATGAAAACCATGCATACCATTCTTGGTCATCTTGGTTTAATTGTCCACACCTTGCGCTTGCGCAGCAAAATCGACAACCACAAAAATATACAGTGAATTAAATAAAGCCGCGTCAATGACGGCGATGTTGATAGAGATCAACCTTATTGAATTCCTGAATCCTTACAAAATGTTTGGCAAGATGGGATTTAAGCAACCGAAGGCTTTCAACTGTCATATCGTTATGAGATGATGGTGGATTCTCCAGAAAAGTACGATTGACCAGTGCCATCGGGGAATGATCTTGATCAATTTCCTTCCGAAAAGCAATATTCCAACGATTGACCATATCAATGGGCCTGCGTGCTTCGGTGAAAATCGGTAAATAATAAAATCGAATCGGCTGCCGGCGATTAAGGACAAAATTTGCCGCCGATTGAGTACCAATCATAAGAAGTGTCTCTCCCCGGCCGATAGATGCTTTCAATTTCGGCAACAATCTATAAACATCCCCTAACGACATTCCGTCCCCGGCTGAAAAATTATCATAATATTCAGCTGTACCCATCCTGCCTGTCAACCAGGGAAATACGGCCGCGTACTGAGTGTCATACTTTTTTACCGTCCCGACGAGCACAATACTTAGAACAAGCATGGGGAGAAGTTTGTATCCCATGGGTACGGGTTTGAGTAAAAAATTATAAAGTTTTCCCATTCCTATAAAAAGAAAGGGAAGCATACCTGCATAGACTATTGCCAGATGATACCCAAAACCTCTACCCTGAATAAAATAACTGGCCCAACCTGAAATATAGACACATGCAAACAGTAACTTGAATTCAATTTTAACATGACGGTCAACAAAAAAGAGCCAACCTGCGACAATCAAGCTAACAAATGTGATCCAATGCCAGGAGATAATATGTATAGACAGGGCTTTTTGCAGGAGAATAGCCAGGGGCGCCCTCCCCGCTCCCTGTGGATAAAAGTTAAAAAACCATATGGAATCCAGTAAAGAAGTAATTGAAGTTCCCCTCAATAAGATCGTGGTGAAAGCTACCGCCAATGTGCAAAACAATGCCACAACAGCCGCACCGGCCTGATAAAAAAAATCAGATCGATGAGAGTGTATAGACCACCACAGGCCATGGAGAAGAAGCAAAGGCCAGATAATTATTGCCGTTGGTTTAATGAGAGTTGCAACGGCAATCAAAAGTCCTGTGAATAGCTGCCATTGTGGACGACCTGTTTTCCACCCGTGCCAATGCGACCAGATTACGGGCCAGAAGAGATTAGCGACCACAGCGTCACGCTGGCCCGGAAACCAGAAACTCTCCGCCGTTGTATAAAGTCCAGGGTATAAAAACGCCGCCCACAAGGCGCTCGATTTGCCGACAGCTTTGAACAGTAATCGACAAAGAAAAAAAAGGCAGAAAAGCATCAGGAGATAGTCGAGAAGGCGCCAGGAATGGAAAGAATAGCCAAAAAATACTGTAGAAACCATGTGGAGGAGGTAACCGCCCGGCCAGTTATTATCCACAAAGTCAACATACGGCAGGCCTCCATCCAGGACGAGGCCGGCAAGGTAATCAAGTTCAAGTTGGTCAGGACTTGCCGGAAGCGCTACATAAAGGATGCCGGTGGCAACAAAGATTACTCCCACTGCCACTGCCAACAGGAAGATCATCCTGTCTGTTTTCTTTTTCCCCCCGAGTGGGACCTTGTCAGGTGTACTTTTTCTCCAAATATCCGTCAAACTCACAAGTTCTCCTTCACCATCATTACTATATAACCAGCCAGGAGGCGACAGATGGAACAACTAGGTCTTTTCAGGTTGTCGGAGAAAGGACTCGATGGCGGTTACGATATTTTTTCCGGCATTCCCGGAACCAAAAGGATTGCTGATCGACTTCAGTTCTTCCGACCAGGTCCCTGAAGAGTAAAGTTCTTCAAGCATGGAGGCAAGTTTCTGCGGTGAAGGACCAACAATCCTGGCGGCACCTGACTCGACCGCCTCCGGTCGCTCGGTGTTTTCACGTAGAATGAGGAGTGGCTTTTTCAAGGTCGGCGCTTCTTCCTGAACTCCGCCTGAATCGGAAACGATTAACCATGCCTGGGACAGGAGGTGAATAAAATCAAAATAATCAAGCGGGGCAATCAAGTTGGCGCTCGTAACGCCTTGAAATGCCTGTTGCGCTGCTTCTTGCACAACAGGATTCGGGTGCACCGGAAAGATCATGGCCACGTCTTCATGCCGGCGGAGAAAATCTGCTATTCGGCGCAGCCTTTCCAGCATCAAATCCCCGAAACTTTCTCGTCGGTGGCTGGTGACAACAAGCAGTTTTTTGTCTGAGACGTTTTGTAGAAGTGTCTTGGTCGAGTCCGATGGCCTGCTTTCTTTTAATGCCCACTGTAAAGAATCCACAACCGGATTGCCGCTTATAACGATCTGTTCCCCGGCAACGCCCTCGCTGCGGAGTGTTGCGGCATTGGTCCCGGTTGCAGCAAAGTGATAGCAGGCAAGCCGGGTGATGAGTCGACGGTTCATCTCCTCTGGAAAGGGATTGTCCTTATCACCGGAACGTAATCCTGCTTCAACATGGCCCACCGGTATTTTAAGATAAAAACCCGTCAGCGCTCCGGCAAGCGCAGTGCTGGTGTCTCCCTGGACCAGTACAAGGTCAGGTTTCATCCTTTCGTAAAGATCGGCAAGAGCGGAGATGGCGCGGGAACATACATTAATTGGTTTTTGATGCGGTTGGTGGAGAGCAAGGTCTTCATCCACCCGCAGCCTGAATTGTTGTATGAAAGGATAGAGGATATCTTTGTGTTGACCTGATGTGACATTGATGGTTGCAAATACATCCGGTCGTTTCTCCAGGGCGTGGATGATCGGCGCCAGTTTGATAACTTCCGGTCGTGTTCCAAACAGGGTAAGAATGCGATATGTGTTGCCGTTTGTATTGTTCATGCTTTTTTCGTCTCGGTTACCGTTTGCTCCTGCCTTCCTGTCGGAAAACGGGCCTGGAGAAGTGGAAGATCTCCACGACTGAGGGCGGTTTTCGCATATTCACCCATGGGGAGCACCTTAAAAAAATTCTGATAGTCACGAATATAGGTCGAGATACGATTCCGTTTCTTTTCACCTTCCATGTCCATGCCCGGAAAAAATGCCAGCGCATCAACCTCATCTCCACCGAGAAAATCCAGGGGATGAAGGAGCAGGGAAGGCTCAACATGAAAAAGACAACATGCCGTTAATGCCGATTTGAAATAAAGGCGGGCAATGCCGGGAGAAAAAGTGCTCAAATAGAGGACATAGCTGAGATGAAAGGGAATTTTAAGGAAAGGAAACGTTGTCACCGGAATTTCGAGAAGTTCGCCGTCGCCTCCAACCTGTAGCAGGTGTGAACGGACCGGGCGAAACCCATCCCTTGCTTTACCGAACAGCAGTTTGCGTTGTTCTTTTTCTTCCGGGGTCAGGTTTGAGGACTGCACAAAATAATAGGCTCGTGCAAGGGGACCGAGGAAGGTCGGCAGGGTTGAGGCATCAAAGCGATAGCCACGGCGTTTCAGCACCCGAAGCACGGTTTCCGAGACGCTGAAACCCGGACCTCTGAAACCCACAGGGCGCTTGCCTGTTACATTTTCAATGGCTGCTTCGGTATCACCAATCTCAGCTTCAATTTTCTCTTCATCATAGAGATGAAGCCACGGTTCGTGACGGAAGGAGTGGTTGCCCACCTCGTGTCCGGCCTCGGTGATACGTTTAAGTACAGAAGCGTTCTTTTCAAGAACCGCATCCTGGCCAACAATAAAATAGGTGGCGCGTAATTCATGCTCGCGAAAAAAATCAAGGGTCTTCGGGATGAGAACGTCCAGGTAGCTCGGAAACGACTCCCAGTCATTGTCGCCATGGGTTTTCATGTACGACCACTGGTTATCGATATCGATGGATATGCTTGCCAATCGTTTCAAGTGATTGCTCCTGTTGCACTATTTCCTAAATCCTGCAATTGGCAATTTTGCCGGAAATGCGAGGTATCAAGAGCGCAGACGCATACGAATACTTCAACCCATTGATAACGAGGCGAGGCAGATTCGGTAAAATTGCCAATCCCGAAGGGCGAGAACATGAAGAAAAAATCCTTCACACGGCCAATGAGTCGAAAAAAACGATCACATTCGTATAATCCGCTGATACGGCAAAAGAAAATTTTTTCTTCATTTTCAAGGGGCAGGATTTAGGTATCATTTTCCTTATCGGAGAGTAAAACGGCAACGGCGTTTTCGGCAATACGGATCGAATCGTTGACGTTCAGGGTTCCATTTACTATCTGCGCCGAAGTTACAAAATAGAGGCCCTGAATGCTTCTTGAGCGGATCGGCGGTATTTTTTTTGAGTACTCCAATACCGGAACCGGAAAGACTTCGGTCTCTCTGGCTACCTGGAAGGCCTCAACATCCTGGCGCCGGAACTCGGAGTACATCTTTTCAAGACCTGCCAGGAAAAATTCTTCAACTTCTGAATCCGAAGCGCGAAAAAAAGGATCCCGGGCATCTATATAGCGGGGCAGGTAGACAAGGGCTTTCCCGTCAACCTGCTTTGGATCGATCAAGGTAGTCATTTCAATAACGGCTGTAAAGGGAAGGTCATTGTCCATCAGGTAAGTGAGGTAATACTCGGCCAGAGGTTTTTTTAGAAGAAGCGAGGCGCAGACAATTCCCTGATAGGGGGTCTCCTTGAGCAGTGTTTGTTCGGCAGGATTAAGCTGAGGGCAAAGCTGGGCAATCCGGGAATTGGAACATGTCATGACAACCCTGTCAAACTCCTCCTCTCCCTCTGTAGACCGAAGAATAAAGCTGCTGTTCTTGTTTCTTACTTCCTCAATTTTTTTGCCTGTTTTGAGCCTTACCCCCATGTTGTCGAGATGATTTTCAAATGATGTGAATGCCCTTGCGTAGCCTCCCGGCAGGTAGCCGAACATCTCTTTTTTCAGGCCCGTCCTTCGGGCGGCATAGAGTCGTTGGATGGTGGCCCAGATAAACGCCGCTGATGTCTCCTGCCAGCTTTCTCCCAGTTTGGCACGCAGCAGGGGGCGCCAGAGTTTATTGAAAGTTCCCTCTCCCGAGAGGCTTGTGAGCCACTGCTCAACCGGGATTTTTTCAAGTTTCTTCCAGTTACGAATTTTTGAGGCGTAATAAATAGTCAGACCAAGACGAAATCGTTCAAAGAGGTTTAAAACAGGCAACCTGAGATACTCGGCGGCATTGGAAAGAGAGGTCAGCCTGCCCCCGGCATAGAGCCCTGTCCTGGTTTCGACCCATTCGAGTTCGCTTTCAACGCCTATGTCTCGAAGTACCCTGCGGGTGTATGTATCAGAAAGGAGAATGACATGATAAAAGCGGTCCCAGTTGATTTCGCCCTGTTCCCAGGGCCGGGCAAGCCCGCCAATCGTTGATGATCCTTCAAAAATAGTGACATCGTGACCTTGACTGCTGAGCCGAAGCGCCAGTGTCAGACCGATGACACCACCGCCGACAATGCCCCACTTCAAGGCAACGTCCCCGTTGCCGGCGGGTTCAACTCTATGACGGTCCCCTGGTTCACACTATATTCCAGGCCGCATCGGGCACAGATCGCATTGTTGATTTCCGGTGGTTTTTGATCATTTTTTGCAAACCGGTAAAAGGGTTCTCCGCATCGGCAGACCAGGGCAATGATCCTTGCAGGATTCCCCGCCACCAGGTGAAAGGGTTTCACATCCCTGGTTACGACCGAGCCCATGCCCACCATGGAGAATGCACCCAGCTCAAGGCCGCAGCCAATCACGGCGCCGGCGCCTACGGTCGCTCCTTTGGCCACCTTTGTTTCAAGGGTATGCTCATCCGGCTCCGATCCGCGAAGGCTTTGCAGGTCAGGGCTGGTGGCACGCGGATAACGGTCATTGGTAAATATTACCCCAGCGCTTATCATTACGCCGTCTGCAATGGTAACCCCATTGCAGAT
>DRLX01000063.1 GCA_011322715.1 Desulfobulbaceae bacterium | reverse complement strand
TGCTCTTCCGATCTGGCGGTGACGGAGGCACGGTATTTCTTGTTGCGGACAAGCGGTTGCACTCCCTGATTGATTTTCGTTACCGCTCGCATTTCAAAGCTGAACGTGGAGCAGGAGGACAGGGCAGCGACAAACACGGTAAAAACGGACGGGATACTCTTGTTCGTGTGCCCCTTGGTTCGGTCATTAAAGATGCCGAAACCGATGAGGTTCTTGCCGATCTCACCGAAGACGGTCAGGAATTTCTCGCCGCTGCCGGTGGAAAGGGCGGATACGGCAACACTCGCTTTGCCACGTCAACCAACAGGGCACCCCGCAAAGCAACCCCTGGACAGCCCGGTGAAGAGCGATGGCTAAAAATTGAGCTTAAACTGATCGCAGACATCGGCCTGATTGGTCTGCCCAATGCAGGTAAATCCACACTACTCTCGCAACTCTCCAAGGCCCAGCCCAAAGTAGCGCCATATCCGTTTACGACCCTGGAGCCACAGCTCGGTGTACTCCAGCTCACCCACCATCGACCGATAATTATTGCCGATATCCCAGGACTTGTCGAGGGTGCTCACGAGGGTATAGGCCTCGGAGACACCTTTCTTCGCCATATTGAACGAACCCAGGTCCTTGTCCATGTTCTTGACGGGTCCGGCGAGGATGATCAGCCGCTGAAGGATCTGCAGATTCTCGAACGTGAACTCGCCGCTTTTAAAGAGGCATTGATCGACCGTCGCCGGATTATCCTGCTCAACAAAATTGACCTCCTCCCCAGAGAGCGACGTGTTGAACTCTGCCGTAAATTTAAGGAAAATGGAATCGATGTCTTTCCCATATCCGGAAGAACCGGTGAAAATATCGATCGTCTCAAGGTTATGCTTGCCCGGACCATTGACCCTGAGCAGGAATAGGCAACCCGGAAAAAAGAATTGTTGCACCTTGGTCAAGCTGTGAAGTATGTATGACCTATGACTTTTCAGGTAAGCAAAGAAGAAGGGCTGTTCTATCGCCAAACCCTTTTTGACAGGGCCAAGCGGGTCGTTATCAAGGTCGGAAGTGCCGTCGTTACCGACAGCGCCGGCCTGAATACCGAGGTGATTGGAAATCTGGCACGACAGATCTCGTTTCTCTGTTCCACCGGGCGAGAGGTGATTCTTGTTTCCTACGGCGCGGTGGCTGCAGGCAGGCAACGTCTCGGCATCTCTCCTAAGAGCCATAGTTCCCTGAAGGTAAAACAGGCGCTGGCATCCATTGGCCAGGGGCTCCTCATGCAGGCTTACGAGCAAGCCTTTGCCGGGTATGATCAACAGGTCGCCCAGGTCCTGCTGACTCATAACGACCTTTCCGACCGGAACAGGTATCTGAATATCCGCAATACTATCCTCACCCTTTTTGAATTTGGTGCCGTACCCATTATTAACGAGAACGACACGGTTTCCGTTGAAGAACTGCGTTTCAGCGATAATGATACCCTTGGTGCCCTGATTACCAATATGATTGGTGCGGATATGTTTATTATTCTTACCGATGTCGATTATCTCAGCACCGCTAATCCTGCCGAAGACGTCACTGCTGAACCGGTCTATACGGTGCAGACCATCGACAGCAATATTGAGGCCATGGCCGGGAATACTTCGTCCCTCCTTGGAACCGGCGGCATGCTGACCAAGATCAAGGCGGCAAAAATGGTTGCCTCCTGTGGCGGCAGTTCCTTTATTGCCCCGGGACGAAATCCCAATGTCCTGCAGGCGCTTTTCAGCGGCGACCAGGTGGGCACGTTTTTTCTTCCATCTCCTGAGAAGCTCTGCGGCCGTAAACACTGGATCGCCCATGTTTTACGGCCAAAAGGTTCTCTCGTCCTGGATGAAGGTGCCTGCCGGGCATTGGTTGAGGGCGGTAAAAGCTTGTTGCCGTCCGGTATCCTTGAGGTACGCGGTGAATTCGGGGTCGGTGCGCCCATACGCTGTCTCGATGAACAGGGACAGGCGCTGGCTGCAGGCTTAACAAACTACGCCTCCCCTGACCTGGAAAAAATTAAAGGATGCAATTCTGCAAAGATAGAAGAAGTACTTGGCTACAAGGACAGTGATGAGGCCATCCACAGGGACAATCTGGTCCTGATGCATGATGTGATGCATGGTGTGATGCATGGTGTTGTGGCCGGTGACGAATCAGCGAGAGTCGACCGGACGGATTGATAAGGAGAATACAGAGATGAATGAGCAGGATATTAAACAAATGGTCACGGATATGGCGATCCGGGTTAAAGAAGCATCCCGCACCCTTGCCGCTCTTCCCACGGCTGTTAAAAACCGGGCACTGAAACAGACCGCACAGCTGTTGATGGAAGAGCGACCCTTCATTGCGGCGGAAAATGCAAAAGACCTTGCCGCCGGCAGGGAAAAAAATCTTACTCCTGCCATGCTTGACCGTCTTGAGCTAAGTGACAAAGTGATAGAGTCCATGGTTGCCGGTTTGCGTGAAGTTGCGGCATTGCCCGACCCTGTTGGTGAAGTTTCCGATATGAAGCGACTGCCCAGCGGTATAACCGTCGGCAGAATGCGTATTCCCCTTGGCGTTGTCGGTATGATCTACGAATCCAGACCCAATGTCACCATTGATGCCGCCGCTCTCTGTCTGAAGGCAGGCAACGGCGTCCTGCTTCGTGGAGGGTCCGAGGCCATCCACTCCAATCTGGCGCTGGCACAGGTCCTGAGACGGGGCCTTGAGGATGCCGGAATTGATCCCGGGGTGGTGCAGGTAATTCCCACCGTCGACAGGGAGGCGGTCACGTTCATGCTTGATCTTGAGGATTTCCTTGATGTCATTATCCCGAGGGGAGGGGAGGGGTTGATCCGTTTTGTGACCAAAACATCGAGAATACCGGTGCTGAAACATTACAAAGGGGTATGTCATGCATTTGTTGACCAGGATGCCGATATTGCCATGGCAACGGATATTATCGACAATGCAAAAACCCAGCGCCCCGGTGTCTGCAATGCCCTGGAGGGTTTGCTTGTTCATCGAGAGATTGCCGGCGCCTTTCTGCCTGTTGTCGCTGAGCGATTAATCGAAAAAGGAGTTGAACTGCGTGGATGTACACGCAGTTGTTCTCTGGTACCTGCAATGGTTCCGGCTACGGAATCGGATTGGGGCAAGGAGTTTTTAGACCTGATTTTAGCAGTACGGATTGTTGACTCCATGGACGAGGCCATCGCCTATATTGACAGGTACGGTTCACAGCACACCGAAACCATTATCACCGGTTCATATCCGCGAAGCCGGCGTTTCCTGCGGGAGGTTGACGCCTCGGCTGTTATGGTCAATGCGTCAACCCGTTTTAATGATGGTGGACAGTTCGG
>DRLX01000062.1 GCA_011322715.1 Desulfobulbaceae bacterium | reverse complement strand
GTAAGCGGAGTGGCATCAAGAAAAAGAGATGCGGCGATACCGGCTCCGATGGCTGCGCCGCAGCTTCCCCAGAAACCGCAGGCACCGCCGGGTACCTTGGCCCCACGGTCAATTCCCGCCAGGATATCTTCATCATTTACCCGGCCGCCGCTGTTGCGCAGGGCGGTAAGAATAACACCGGGTATCATGGCATGATGTTCGGGTCCATGCATGGGAACGGACGGGTGACTTCTGATGGTGAGCAGCAGGCGGAGTAGATCTTTTTCCCGGCTTTGAAGACAAATATGACGGATGACCTCTATAGCCTCCTGCTGATGACAGCCATCACATATATAATGGCCCTGTACACAGTCACTGTTGCTTAATTCAACCTTGCCGCAGAAATGGCAGGTCCGTTTTTCGGCCTCGTTACTGTAGACAAGTTCCTCACCGCAGACCATGCAGCCGCTGTTATGCCGTTTGATGGGAACAGCACGTTTTCTTTTTTTCGGTGCGGTTGTTTCCGGAGCAACCTCGCAACAACACGGCTCCTGTTTGATATTAACAACAGCCCCTGTATCATCAAAAATAAAAAAGGAATCATTAAGGTTTTTGGTTTCACTTTCAGGCAGGGTGGTGATATGACCGCGTTGAAGCATGGAACCGGATTCGGTCATCAGGGCCGGATGTGGCCCCCGGTAGGCAACACGGACGGGGGTATCATTCATGGTAACAGCCGGTTTTCTCGCTTCATAGGTCAGGGAGTAAAAACTGTTGCCCATGACCTCTCTATAGGGGAAACGTTTATGGAGAAAAATAGTGACAAAACCGCAATCTTCGAGCATTTGCAGAAGACTGTCCTGTTGCATGGCCCCGCCGAGGCATTCTCCCCGCCGGCGGCTGGAATGACCGACGGCACCATTGACGGGAACATCGGTGACTATATCAGCAACGATCAACCGGCCGCCCGGTTTGAGGACCCTTAGAATTTCAAGATAGGTCGAGCGTTTATCCGGACTGAGGTTGATAACGCAATTGGAGATGACCACATCGACACTTGCATCCTCAACCGGGATATCTTCAAGAAATCCCTTGCGAAATTCAACGATATCATAGCCAAGATCGGTGGCAACCTCTTTTCTTGATGCCTCGGCAAGGGCAAGCATATCATCGGTCATGTCAATACCGATAACCCTGCCGGTCGGTCCCACCTCACGTGCAGCCAGAAAACACTCAACCCCTGAGCCTGAGCCGAGATCAAGGACGGTTTCTCCTATGGTGGGCGCTGCATCTTTTACCGGGCTGCCGCAGCCGTAGGAACGGTCTTTAGAAGATTGCGGGATAAAGGTATCCAGGGTACCGGCCGGTGCCTGCGGATTTTGTATATCCGTATTGGTATTTTTTGCAGCTGCAGCGTAGAATTCACGCACTGAACCGTGTCCATCGGTGCCGGAGAGTGAAATAACACAGTTACAGTGGGTCAATACAACTTCATTTCCTTCATCCTGAGGACAGTCATAACGGACATCTCCCATACGAAGCCGGAAAACACCTTGGTCCGGGTAGGACTCGGCCTGTTCGGCAATCAGGGCAAGCATGAGTTGTTCATAGAGTGGAAGATAGGGATCATGGCCGACAAAGGTATGACCGTTGATCCAGGAGTGATCAGGGTCGCCGCCACCGGTGAGGAGGGTAAAAGAGGTATTGCGCCGGTTTTCACCATCAAGAACGGAGGTGTTGCGTATCCGCTGAAGAACGGAACTTTCCGTAAACACACGCTCAAGACCGTTTGTCAGGTCACCACAGACCAGCTCATCAACACGCACCAGGGCCGGAGAAGGATATATTTTTCCGTCCGGTCCGACGGCCATGGATTCCCATCCCATATTGCTCAGATCATGCCGGGTGCCGGGCAGGGTGAATATCTGGGATTTCAATCCTTCAAGGTTATCAATGGAAAGATCATACCGGCGGCAGACCGCAGCAGCTTCGATAATAGTCGGTAACAACAGTTCAGGATCAATAAATTGTTCGCTGTTTCCCTTGCCGCGGATGAAGTGAAACATGAAATGAATGCCACTTGCTCCCATGGATGCCGCTTCCTCGGCAATTTCCGGGAGTTGTTCGGCATTGGTTTGATTGACGGCGACTGAAATGGTGAGTGGAACATTTTGGTCAACGGTTGCACCAATATTTTCCTTAAGACGCGCAAAACTCCCTGTACCGCGTAGGTTGTCGTGGGTCTGTTCCAGGCCGTCCAGGCTGACCTGTAGGTGGAGACGTTGACCGTCAAGATAGTGAAGTTTTGCAAGGTTTTTTTTAAGAAGGAGGCCGTTGGTCAGGACTACTGCATGGGTGTCTGGATTTTGTTGCAGAACATGGGCCAGCACTTCAGGAAAATCCGGATAGACAAACGGTTCGCCGCCGGTAAAGTAAAAGAGGCGGCAGCCGAGATCGTTTGCCTCTTTTATGGCATTATACAACAGTTCGCTATTAAGTGTAGTCTGCCTGGTGGGAGAGGCACCGAATAGACAATGACGACAGGCAAGGTTGCAGGTATCGGTGACATGAAACCAGAGTTCTTTCAAGGGCCCAAGAGTAAGACAGTTACTCCTGCCCTGATAAGGCTTTTGGGATCCATGGGAAAGGGAAAGCTCAAGTTGTTTATAGAGGTTTTGAGTCCGGTGATAAGAAATCCCCTGTTGCAGGCGGAAGCGTTGAAGCGCCGTTTCTCTTTCATCTTCCCTTTGCAGGTAGATGAGTAACTGATCACAGAGGGTTGAGGGAACAAACCAGTCCGGAAGGGAAGGATTGATATATATAGGTGTACCTTCATATTCATGACGGTGTAATTCTGAAAAAAAATTCATAGAGTTAAATCCATTACAGGTGATTTTCCGGAGGATGGCAAAGATTCAATATCCAGAATATTGGGCGTATTTTCCTCTGCCTTCTCATGCACCCGGAGGCGGTGGAGGAGTATTTTGTGCGCTGGTGGAAAACGTGATCATACGCCGTCGTTTGCGTTCATAGACAAGCAGGATGAACAGGGTGGCAAAAGGCTGGGTAAACAGGACTCCGATTCCAGTTGAATTGCCGATGGAGTTGATAATAAGAAAAACAGTGACAACGGCTACCTGTTCGCTGACAGGTGGTTCCAGGGCCATGCGGCTGCTGGTTTTAACGGCATCGATAAGTCCAAGGCCCTGATCGGTCATAAGCGGCAGCATATAGAGGCAGAAAAAACTGAGTGCAATGATGACTCCTATACCGGGAAGCACCAGAATTCCGAAACCGATACTCACCACGATTATAACGGCCACCAGAAAGGCCAGGAGAGGGAAAAACAGGCGCATCTGACTGAAAAGATCGCGAATTTCCGGTTTGCGTTCCTCTCTGATGAGCAGCAGGAGCGACTGCATGTAGCCCGCCGTTAACACCGGCGCCATAATCCCCAAAGAGACGACGGAAACGGCAATATAGACGAGGGTTGAAAGAATCAGGGCCGGTAAATTGGCGACAAAGAGCTTCCAGCTCCTATTAAAAATGTCTTTAAAATCCATAATGAGTGCTCCAGTTATGAAATAGAGAGGAATTTCGTTTTACGTATCCTTTCGTTTTTCTTTTGTCGGGTGGAGAAGAAATTCCTTACAATATGCGTTGTACAAGTTTTCAATAATTATACCCTGATTACAACTCAGGCGGGCATTGTCGGCAACCCAAACAAAATGATGCATTCGCAGCTAAAGCCGCGAATAATTCGATTATTAAAATTGATCGTGGTGCCTGATTTTATCGCTTTTGGAAAAGAAGTTCGACCAGATTTTGCACGGTGGGAATACCACGAATATTCATGTTACTTTTCGGAATGCTTTCCAACCGTTTATAACTGGATTCCGGCATGAGAAAGGTCGTAAAACCCAGCCGATCGGCTTCTCGTAGACGCATTTCTATTTGACCGACAGCCCGTATCTCTCCGGCAAGGCCTATTTCCCCGCACACGGCTGTTGTCGGATCCACCACTTTTTCAAACAGACTGGAGAGCAGGGCAACGACCACTCCCAGATCCAAGGCAGGTTCGTCGATACGAATACCACCGGCAATGTTGAGAAAGATGTCATGATCAAAGAGAGTCAGTCCCAGTTTTTTTTCCAACACGGCAGTGAGAAGGGCCAGCCGCTGGGGATCGGCGCCGATTGCCGTTCTGCGGCCTGTGCCGAGGTTTGACGGGCTGACCAGTGCCTGCACTTCAACCAGGATCGGGCGGGTTCCTTCAATACTCGGCATTACCACGGAGCCTGGTACGTTGACCGGACGCTCGGCAAGAAACAGGGCCGACGGGTTTTCCACCTCGGCCAATCCTGATTCCTTCATTTCAAAGACGCCGATTTCGTTGGTTGAGCCGAATCTGTTTTTTACCGTGCGCAGAATTCGAAACGGCTGGCCCCGGTCCCCTTCAAAATAGAGAACGGTATCCACCATATGCTCAAGAACCCTTGGTCCGGCAATGGCGCCGTCTTTGGTTACGTGACCGACCAGCAGCACCGGAAGGTCAGTGGATTTGGCAAGAGTCACCAAACGGGCCGTCGATTCCCGTACCTGGGTAACCGATCCAGGTGCCGAGGAAGCCTCCCGGGTAAACATGGTCTGGATGGAATCGACCGCCAGAAGAGAGGGTGTCATCTCCGCAGCCATGGCCGCTATCGATTCCACACAGGTCTCTGTGGCAAGAAAAATGTTTTTTTTGTCCGTCACCTGCAGTCGTTCCGCCCGCATGGATACCTGGCGGGCGGATTCCTCGCCGGTCACATAGAGGACTGAGCATTGTTCGGTTGCCAGCGCTGCCAGCAGTTGCAGGATCAGGGTGGATTTACCGATACCGGGATCACCGCCGATCAGGACCATGGAACCGGGGACAATACCGCCGCCAAGAACGCGGTCAAGTTCACCGATACCGCTGATCATTCTGTTATGTGCCGCAGTGTCAGAGGAGGAAAGAAGTCGGGGCCGGGGGATAGTCGCGGATGCAGCGGCCGCGATGGCTGGTTGCTGTTCGCTCAGGCTGTCCCATTGGCCGCAGTCCGGACATTTTCCCAGCCATTTTCGGCTTTGGTATCCACATTCCCCACAGATAAAAAGAGGTTTATTTTTTATGATGTTCTCTCCTTGAAAGAATTCCAGGTCCGAATAATGATCGGCACCGGTTTTCGCAGCCGTGAAAACCGGGTATGTTAAATCAACAGACTCATAAATGATGGCGTCCTGTCCAGTGGGGATCCTAAACATTTTATATGTATAGTTGAGACCGGCCATAGAACACCACCCTCGGAGTCTGCGCATCGATGCACTTCCATGTATATCTGTGTTTTTACTTAACCCTCTTTAGGCATTGTCTGAACTTTTTACGAGTTTATCATAAATGTCAGGTAATTATTTGAGAAGACCGGCGACAGCCGGCCCATAAATGGTATTTTCGCCTGATTCCTGCGCCATGCTTAAAAAATAAGGTGCAGAATATATAGTATATGCCTGCGCTTATTTTTGTCGCATTCCTTTCGGTTGAACGAGATAAGTAGGCCTGAGAGACTCCGAAATCCTCATTTTCAGACAGACACCAGCGAATCTTTTGCCTGCTTTCGAGGCCTTTTCGATTGAATAAAAAAAAGGAATGCCGATGAGAATCCTTATATGGATTTTTACCGGATTTTACCCATAAATTGAAGGGAAAAGAAAAAAATTTTGGTTGAATCAGGAATGGTACCCGGTTTGGTTATGAGTGTATGTTAATAAATATACTGCATATAATCTTTTGGGGACTTTTTTATAAGCAAAATTTATAGCAGGTTAAATTATTTTGAATTTGCCTTTAATAATACCACCATGTAGCTTACTGCGCTATTCATTTAACAATTGTAACAGGAGTAACGGAAAAATGACCGAAGAAGCTCTGCATACCGGTTTTATTCATCAGATGTCGGCGCCCCCCGACCCGGGCCTGGTTGCCGATGGTTTTATGCTGACCGTTTTTATTGTTCTCGGGGTAGTTTTTGCCATAGCGCCTCTGGTCGCCTGTTATCTCCTCTCTCCTCGGGCAAAAAATAAGTATTTAGGGTCTATATACGAATGTGGAATGCCGGCGTTTGGCGAGGCGATTTCCGCCCGCTTCGGCGTTTTCTATTACATGTATGCCCTCATTTTTATAGTTTTTGAGGTGGATGTGCTTTACCTCTTTCCCATAGCCAGAATTTACAGGCAGGGAGTTGGTATAACCGGTTTTGTCGACGTGATTGTTTTTGTTTTCATCTTATTTATGGCGATTGTTTATGCCTGGAAAAAAGGAGTCTGGAAATGGGAGCGGGAAGCACTATCCCTCCGATAATTCATTTTGCCCAGCTTGAAAAGATTTTCAATCAGGCGCGGGCAAATTCGCTGTGGCCATTGACCTTTGGTCTGGCCTGCTGCGCCATTGAAATGATGCATGCCGCCGGTCCCCGTTTTGATCTTGACCGTTTCGGAGCCGGCGTTTTCAGGGCAACACCCAGGCAGGCGGATCTTATGATTGTCGCAGGCACGGTCACCCAGAAAATGGCACCCACGGTTGTTCGTCTGTATGAACAGATGCCGGCACCGAAATGGGTGATTGCCATGGGAAACTGCGCCATATCGGGCGGGCCGTTCAAGTTGGATTTCAACTATAACGTTGTTGAAGGTGTGGAACGACTCATCCCGGTTGATGTTTACGTTCCCGGATGTCCGCCCCGGCCTGAGGCCCTGATTGAGGCCTTTTTGAAGCTGGAAGAAAAGTTGACCGGAAAACGCAGATTCCCGGATGCCCCTGTTATTCCAAGGAGAACCGAAGATGGCGACGACTAATCCCCTGCAAAGAGCACTGGATAAGGTCGGTATTGAGTATCGGCCGACGGAATTTCCCAACAGCGGCCTGCACTGTTCGCTCGTACTTGAAAAAGAACAGATCCAACCCCTCGCCAGGGCCTTGGCGAGAGGTGGCTTTTTCATCGAAACAGTGACGGCGGTTGATAAGATAAAGGACAAGGTTTTTGAGTGTATCTACCTCTTTAACCATTATGAAGAATCCCTGCGCCTGTTAATCAGAGTTTCCCTGCCCCGCAACAGGGCCGTTCAACCTTCCATCGGTAAAATATTTCCGGGTGCGGTCTGGCATGAACGGGAAACCACTGAAATGTTCGGCATACGATTTGAAGGCTGTCCAGACAGCCGCAATCTGCTCTTGCCCGAAGATGCCGATTTCCATCCACTCTGCAAAGATTTCAGCGGGGTATCATGAACAGACCTATCCAACCCACATATACACTGGATAAGGTAGGCGAGGAAAATTTTGCCCTTAACCTTGGTCCTCAACATCCCGGTACGCATGGCGTTCTGCGCGTAGTCCTCCATATGGACGGCGAGTATATTCTTCAGGCCGATCCGGTGCTTGGCTACGGCCATCGGATGCAGGAAAAGATTGCCGAGAACATGACCTACCCGCAGGCCCTTCCCTATGTCTGCAGGATGGATTATCTCGGTGCCCTCTCCTACAATCTTGCCTGGGTCCTGGCGGTGGAAAAGCTCTGCCAGTTTGAAGTGCCCGAGCGGGCAGAGGCGATCAGGGTAATCGCCACCGAGTTGAATCGCATCTCAAGCCATTTGCTCTGGTGGGGGGCCTTTCTCCTTGATCTTGGTGGTTTCACACCCTTTTTACAGGCCCTGACTGATCGTGAACGAATTCTGGATATTTTAGAGGAGGTCACCGGTTCCCGGCTGACCTACTGTTACTTCCGCTTCGGCGGCCTGCCCTCGGATGTGGATGAAGCATGGCTGACCAGGGTCCTGGATTTCATCAAGGAGTTTCGGGACCGTCTGCCGCGCTACCATGATCTGGTCACCGGTAATGTCATCTTTCATCACAGGTCCAAGGATGTTGGGGTTATTCTTCCTTTTGATGCGGCCGGTTATGGGCTTTCCGGCCCTATTCTTCGTGGCTCGGGTATTAATTTTGACGTTCGGAAACATGAACCCTATTCCGGTTATGACCGGTATGATTTTGAGGTGCCGGTAGATCAGAACGGTGATTGTCTTGGCCGGTATAACGTTCGGATGGCTGAAATAGAGCAATCCCTGCGAATTATCGAACAGGCGATAAGTGCCATTCCCGAGGGCCCGGTACGTTCCAAAGTACCCAAACTGATCAAGGCTCCTGAAGGTGAGGTGGCCGTTGCCGTGGAAACTCCACGCGGACAACTGGTTATTTATATTGTCAGTGAAGGCGGTAAAAAGCCATACCGGGTCAAATACCGGGTGCCCTCTTTTGCCAACCTTTCCATTTTTGCAAAAATGGCAAAAGGACAGCTCCTTGCCGATGCCCTGGCCATCCTGGGCAGTCTGGACATGGTTATTCCGGAGGTGGATAGATGAACATTTCCCTGCTCAGCGTTGTCGGCTATCTGGTTGCTATTGCAGCTCTGGTCGGTCTCAACGCAGTAATTTTAGTGTGGCTGGAACGAAAAGTCGCCGGCCACATGCAGTTTCGTCTGGGTCCCATGGAGGTCGGTCCGCACGGCATTCTGCAGACCCTGGCCGACGGTATCAAGCTGGTATCCAAACAACTGGTCATCCCCGATGAGGCGGACAAACCGCTTTTTCTGCTGGCGCCGATCGTCTCCCTGGTACCGATTTTTGCCGCCATGGTGCCGCTGCCGTTTTCAGAGACGGTGCAGGCATGGGAGCTTAATATCGGCCTGCTTCTGATCATTGCCCTTGGTCTGCTCAATACCCTGGGTATTCTGCTGGCAGGCTGGGGGTCCAATAACAAATATGCCCTTCTCGGCGGGGCCAGGGCTGTGGCACAGATTCTGGCCTACAAGATACCTCTACTCATCTGCGTCATGACCATTATCATGATGACCGGATCGTTCAGCCTGCGGGATATCGCCATCGCCCAGAAGGATACCTGGAACGTACTGTATCAACCGATATTATTTATCGTTTATATCATTACCGTAACCCTGGAAACCAACCGCAGTCCCTTTGATTTTTCCGAGGCGGAAAGTGAGCTGGTTGCCGGTTTCCATACCGAATATTCCGGCATGGGTTTTTCCCTCTTTTTTCTCGCTGAATATTCCTACATGTTCATTGCCGCCGGACTGGCCACGGTTTTGTTTCTCGGCGGCTGGCATGGTCCCTGGCTACCCGGGGTGGCCTGGACTCTGATCAAGATTTACTCTATTATTTTTCTCATGATGTGGTTTCGCTGGACATTTCCCAGGGTGCGGATTGATCAGATGCTTTCATTCGGCTGGAAGATCCTTCTTCCGCTATCCTTGATCAACTTTATCATTACCGCAGGGGTACTGGCGCTATGATGGAATGCTGTTACATAAAAGAGGTTGTCAAGGGATTCTTCAGCCTGTGCACCGGTATGCGCGTGACCATGGGCAATGTGTTTACCCGGCCTGCGACCGTCCAGTGGCCGCGTGAATCGGCACCCCTTCCCGATAGGTTCCGGGGGCATATTATGATGCTTGCCGATGATGCCACCGGTTATCCCAAGTGCATTGCCTGTACCTCCTGTGCCCGCAACTGTCCGTCACAATGTATTATCGTGACAGGAAAAAAACCGGAGGGAGCAAAGAAGAAGATGGCCGACCGCTTTGAGCTTGATTTCACCAAATGCTCTTTGTGCGGCCTCTGTGTGGAGATCTGTCCGGTGGGGGCGTTGGATTTTTCCAGGGATTATGCCCTGGCTTCTTATACACGTAATGATTTTACTACAATGGATCTGTTACAGGAACTTGGTTCACCTTTTTAGGATCCGTGTTTTGGTGTTTTTGCCGGTTGTCGTGAATATCTGCGACATGATTCGATCCGTCAAACAAAAAGAGCGAGAGTACTATGTTTGATACAGTCATCCATGATGTCTACTACCTTTCCTTTGCCATGATCCTGGTCCTGGTTCTCGGCGGAGGCATCATTGCAGTCACATCCAAGAGTCTTATCTACTGTTTTTTCGGCTTGGTAGGCTCCCTGCTCGGCGTTGCAGGCCTCTATTATAACCTGGGCAGTCCCCTGGTGGCGGTGATGCAGATCATGATCTACATCGGCGCAGTCTGCGTGGCCATTGCCTTTGGTGTTTCTCTGACCCGTAAATCCGAGGATGAAGGGGTTAATCCGCCCGATATCAAGGCGGCCATTCCAATTGTCCTGGTGACCGCCATGCTGGGATCCACCTTGAAAGGCCTTCAAGGCAGGCATATCGTCGCCTCCGCCCATAAGATTGACGAAAGCCGGATCGGATGGATGTTGCTCAAGGAGTACCTGCTTCCCTTTGAGATTATTTCCATCCTGCTTACGGTAGCCGTCCTTGGCGCGGTCACCATCGCATTGATCAACAGGAGGATCGGCTAATGGAATTTCTTGCCACCCTGCCCAATAATCTCTTGCTGTATGTTGTTGTCGCCCATGCCCTGTTTGCCATTGGTTTATACGGCATGCTCTTTCGGCGGACTCTGATCGGCTTTCTTATCTCTTTGGAATTGCTCCTGCAGGGGGTTGGGATAAATATCATGGCATTCGGCACCTATCTGGTGCCTGATCCGATGCAGGCCAGGATCACCACCCTGTTTATTATAGGAATAGCTGCTGCCGAAGCAGCCGTATTCCTTGGTATAGCCGTTGCCGTATTCCGTAATTATCAGACCATCGGGGTTGATGAATTGAGTAAACTCAAAGGGTGAATGGCTACATTCAGTGACGAATACAATCGTTATCGCATCTGTGATACACAGCCGTGTGTCACGGGACACATATTGATTTTCTTTTATTAATTTTTATTTGGATCAAATGGTGGAACAGACAACATTTTCCATATTACCCGTTTTGATTGTGACCGTTTCCCTTGTCGGTGCCGGTTTAATCATGCTCTTTCGTGATAACCCAAATCGCAGGGAAACAGTGTCGGTGGTCACCGGGGTGGCGAAGTTCCTCATGGTGCTTGCCATGGTGCCTACGATATTGCACGGCCAGGTTATCCGCTGTCATATCGTTGAGGTTATACCAGGTTGTTCGCTCGTTTTTCGGGTTGATGGTTTTTC
>DRLX01000061.1 GCA_011322715.1 Desulfobulbaceae bacterium | reverse complement strand
TTCTTATGGTTACAACTCCATATTTTGCAACTTCACTGAGGACATCTTCAAATTTGCTCGCAGGCGCATTGTCTGCATCTATGAATAGTGCAATTTTTTGTTTTGAATCATTCATTTTGAGTAGCATTTCGTTAAAAAAGCTTACCTCCTGTTAATACAGCATTTTTTTGGCACAAAACATAGCTGATACCATGTCAGCTTGCGACTGGCAGTTCACTGATCTTTTTTTTCCTTGTCGATCGAGGCACAACTCTATTCCAGGGAAGCCGGGGGCTCACTTTCCCTGGTTTCGGCAATGTGATCATTCATCTTGCCCAGATATTCAGGAAGTTCCAGGCCGGCCATCTTTGCGACATCATGCAGAGGCGGCAGGCTTTGAACAAGGCCGGAGAGGAAATTTGCCGTCGATGAATGGCCGTCCGCGCTATTGCCGGTATCCCAGACCGTTACCTTATCGATTTTCAGGTTTTTGATTGCTTCAACCTGCAGGCCGACAATTTCATCAAGTTTTTCAACCATGAGCAGGGTTGCCGCTGCCTTTGCATCACTGTTACAGCTTTTCACCAGTTCAGCGTACCCCTTGGCCTTACTCTCCAGTACCTGCTGGATACCTTCCGCTTCAGCCTTGAATTTGGCCAGGATCGCATCCGCATTACCTCGTGCTTCCCGGCGAATTTTTTCAGCCTCGGCCTCAGCCGCTATCTCAATTTTCTTTTTCGATATTTCCTGCTGGACAACTTCTTCCGCATTCAACCGCTCCAGTTCGGCCAGATATTCGGCCTTTTGGATTTCAACCTCGGCCTGACGTTTGGCAACCTCACCGAGTTTTAACGCATTCGCCCTTTTAATTGCCAGTTCTGCGTTGGTATCAGCGATATCGGCTTTGGCTGTATTTTCACCGGCAACAGCTTCTGCTTCCTGCTGCTGCACATAGATACGCTTTTCCGCCTCGGCTTTTTTCTTGCCCTTTTCCGCCTCGGCAAGGTTTTCGGCAACCTTGATCGCCTGTTCCCGGTTTGCCCCGGCTTCACCGATGGTTGCCGCCGCCTCTTGTTGCTGGACATATATACGCTGATCGGATTCGGCCTTTTTACGTCCCTTTTCGGCGGCCGCTTTGGCGTTGGCCACCATTATTTCCCGTTCTCTGGTTGCCTCCGCCTGGCCGATAGCGCCTTTTTTCTCCTGAATGGCCACATCGACAACCGCCTGGTTGATGGCCTCGGCAGCGGCCTTTTTCCCGATACTCTCGATGTAATCGGACACATCGGTTATGTCTGTTATGTTGACGTTTATCAGGTATAAGCCGATCTTGTTGAGTTCCGGGGCGACGTTCTTCCGTATTTCTTCCAGAAATCGTTCACGGTCCTGGTTGATCTGTTCAATGGTTAATGATGCCACTGTAAGTCGAAGCTGGCCGAAAATAATTTCCTTGGCCATTTCCTCAATTTCTTCCTGGGGCAGATTGAGAAGGCGTTCCGCCGCATTGTTCATTATGCCCTCTTCCGTACTTATACCAACGGTGAACGTGCTGGGGACATTGATACGGATATTCTGCATGGACAATGCATTCTGCAGTGGAATGTTGATGGTCATGGGAGTGAGATCCATGTAGCTGTAATCCTGTATCAACGGCCAGATCAGGGCGCCACCGCCATGGAGGCAGTGGGCCGATTGTCCGGCACCTACTTTTCCGTAAACGACAAGGATCCTGTCCGATGGACAGCGTTTGTACCTGGATGCGAGAAAGGCAATGGTGACGACAAGCAGAGTGATGGCGGCAATGATAACGACCGGCCAGATTCCCAGGAAATGCATAGACGTTTTCTCCTGATTCTAATTTGTTGATTATTCGTTATTTTTTATATTTTCTCTACGACAAGAAGATTTCCCTGCACCTGGACAACCCGTATGGGTTCCCCGGTTTTAAGCCCTTTGTTATCCGCAGCTCTCGCATCATATTCCCGCAGGCGATTCTGGATATGAATAAGTACCCGTCCGGTTCCGTTTTCAGGAATATCAAGATAGACCTTGCCCTCGGCCTTCAGAGCATTCTGCAGATCGATGGTGCCGGTTGATTGTAATTTTTCAAAAAGTGAAAAAAGTTTACCTATTGACCAGACGGCGGTCAGGCCGGCAGCAACAGCACCGGACAGGGATATGAGGATTCCTTCACGGTTTTCATTATAAAGGGCAAAACCGACAAGACCGAACATTAAGAGGAAGGCTGATAACGACTGCAGGGAGAGGAGTTTAAAACCGACATCGGAATCGACATGATGGATATCAATTTCATCTAACTGAATATCCATATCACCGCTGATGTCGGTTTCGATACCGATAAAGAGGAGAACAAGACGGAGGACAACGAAAACAGCCCCAATGACGGCACAGATCAAAAAAAAGAATTCAACGCCGTTGAGTTCGGCATACCACTGGCTCATGTCAGCTCCTTGTTCATTACTACACCTTCCATGTATCGAAAATAAATTCTGTTATGCAACGGCACCGAAAAAACGATATAACCAGATGATATGATATTTAAATGCGATAGTCAATTTGTTGGGGAAACGAAAAATTGCGATGGATGACACTGGTTGTTTACTGTTCTGTCAGCTACAGGGCCATTGGTGATATGTGGCTGATATGATTTTTTTGTGCGGTTAGAGCGGAATTCGGTCTTGTATTGAATGAGTATTGCCGGGCGGGCAATGCCGGCCATGCGGGGAGATTTGGGAAGACGACAGGGGCAAAGGGTTACTGTTTTTCCTGCTCGAGTCTTTTTTTGATTTTTTCTCTGGCCTCAGGGGAAAGAGAAGCGCTGTCTATTTCATCAATGGTCCTTTCAGTTTGCAGGATGGAGTGAATAAACAACAGTTGTTTTTTATAGCGTCTGCAGAGGTAACACATCATCAGGTGCAGTTTGATGCCCAGTCTCCGATAGAGCGGCAGTTTTCGATCCATGGATTCGGAGATGAGAAGAGATATTTTTTTACAACTGAAAATCCAGTGCCGCATGACGGGAGGTCCTATTTTGGCCCTTGAAACCAGTTTATTTCCAGGCAGCGCCGGAGAAGCATTCTGGCCCGGTAGAGGATGACCCAGCAGTTATTTTTCCGTGTCTGGAAGAGTTCGCACAGTTCATCCGTGCTGACGCCCTGTAACTCGCGCAGGGTATAGGCCAGAGACATTTTTTTGGGCATCTCATCCAGACAGGCATGAATCATGGTCATAAGCTCTTTACGCTCATATTCATTTTCAGGGTCCTTGCCCCAGTCACCAGGTTTGACTTTCCATTTTTCCTTTGCGTCAAACATGTTGCCGGAACCGTACACAAAATCATCCGGATTTTCTTCCCCCTGTTCAGGTTTCTGTTTTCTGTAATAATCAACGATCTTGTGCCTGAGAATACCGATCAGCCAGGTCTTGAGCGTGGATCTTCCGGAAAACTTTTTTCGAGAGCGATAGGCGGCAAGCAGGGTCTCCTGGACGAGATCTTCAGCTGTAAAGGAATCTCTTACCCGTGCCCGGGCGAACCGGTACAGGGTATCACCATATTTCTCCAGCCAGGTAATCGGATTTGTCTCTTTTCCTTTTCCCGTTGTCATCGCACCCCTTTGTTTTCATAATTTTTGGTAACATATCATGAAAACCCAGGGTGAACCCGGAAATTTTTAAGAAAAGTTTATGATCTTACCCAAGAACAAATTCTTTGTATACCTGCCGGCCGCTGAAGGCCTGCAACAACGCCATGACGATGAGGAACAGATTGGTGGCGCCATGGAGAAGCGGGAGAATAATGCGTTGTTGTTTATGGAGATGCATGTGTCTACCGCTGAACAGGCCAAAGAGAATCAAGGGCAGGATTAGAATTCCACTTCCGCCGTGCGTTCCCGTGATCAGGAATCCATTCATATATACCCTGACAAGGACCAGGCCAAGAACAAGACCGAATGTCCAGGAGAGCAGGGCAATGGTTCCAAGGACTACATGACGTCTCCACTGAAACATGGTTTTCTGCCGCAGGTGGAGCCGCCTGAAACGAGCGGCTCCAAGCAGCAGTACATAGAGAGCAAGCAGGGTGGCACCGGCCTGCAGGACAGGATGAAGACTGAGTATGAATTTGATGAACATCAAGCCGCGGGCGAATTATTTAAATTCGTGAACCACGACAAAGTCATTGGCGGCCCGGGTGCCGTGACAACCGATACATCCTTTTGGCTTTCCGACCTTCATGGCCGTTCCATCGGTGCCGTATTTGGCCCAGAACCAGTCACCGTCCTTGGGGTTGTATCCCTTTACTTTGTACATGACCGTGATAATTTTCAGCTCTTTTTTGGGGCTGTAGTTTTCTTTAACGATCATGGAGCCATACTGAACCGGAGGTTTGGCGGAATTCAGGGCCTTTTTGTTGACAAAAACCTTGTGAAACGGGCCATGGGGCGCACGTCCTTTCTGCATACCCTTATGGTCGGGCCAATAGGACCATTTCGTATAGGGTGATACCTTGGTAATGTACTTCCAGACGGCGGTTGCGTCCGGCCCCGGCATGTCACCGGCAAGGGCAATGGAGGTGATACTGAACATCAGAAGAGCGGTCAGACATCCGACGATTACATGTTTCTGCATGATGGACTCCTTGGGTTGAAAGAAAAGATGGCATCCAGCCTTGTCTGTTCCGGGAGCATATTGTATCCTCCCGAAACATTCCCGATCTTGAATCGGTTTGGTAATGAGTCGGGCGAGGGAAAGAAAACTTACATTTTTTTTCTGATTACCATTAAGGTTGGCTTTGCCCACAACCCAAGGCCGTAGGGGCGACTTCAGTCGCCTTGGGGAAGGCATTTCAGGTTATAATAACGCTTTCCTAAGGCGAATAAATTCGCCCCTACAGGACATGCAACAATTATATTTCATGAAATCAGGGATACCATCGCTTGCTATCCGCTACTTGATTTGACATAACCTTCACCTGTTGCACCAAGAGATTATCTTTGCTTAATCCCACCAAGCGATGGTATCCCTCGTTGCTGGGGAATGGTGGTAATAACGTTTTTTTTGTTGACCATTACATGACAGGACAAAGGAGATAAAAGATGGCATCTTCCCGGTTGATCCAAGTATTTCCCTTTCTGGACTGGCTGGCAGACTATGATCTTCATAAGTTAAGAAGCGATCTGATTGCCGGCATTACGGTCGCCCTGGTCCTTGTTCCGCAATCCATGGCCTATGCACAGCTTGCCGGTCTTCCCGCCTATTACGGCCTGTATGCCTCTTTCCTGCCCCCCATGATCGCGGCCCTGTTCGGTTCTTCACGCCGATTGGCAACCGGCCCGGTGGCCGTGGTTTCAATAATGACGGCCACCGCCCTTGAGCCCCTTGCAACCGCGGGCAGCGCCGAGTTCATTGGTTATGCCGTCCTGCTGGCCTTTCTGGTCGGCCTGTTTCAGCTTGCCCTTGGTGTCCTCAAGCTTGGCCTTGTCGTCAATCTCCTGTCGCATCCGGTCATTGTCGGGTTTACCAATGCCGCCGCCCTGATCATCGGCTCCAGCCAGATTACCCGTCTGTTGGGCATTCATGTGGATTCAGCCGATCACTGGCTGGAAACCATGATTCGTCTGGAAAGGGCTGCCTTGGAATATATCCATTGGCCAAGCCTTGGCATGGGGATATTGGCCATGGTTGTGATGATCGTCCTGAAAAAATGGCAACCCAGAGTGCCCAATGTCCTGGTAGCGGTCGTGGTGACCACTCTTCTGTCCTGGATGATGGGTTTTGAAAATAACAGAGTTGTCAAGCTTGATCAGTTACAGGTGCAGGGGCTGCCGGATGTAATCAGTACCCTGAATAGAACCATTGACCAAATCAATCAGACGGGTGCCGTCCGTAATCAGGTTACCCGTCGGCACCATGCGGACAAGGGACACGGTACCGACAGGGACAAAACAACACAACAGGACAAAAACGGACTGTGCGGCAGGTGTCATCAGCACAAGGAAATGGATATCGTCCGTTTGCAGGACCCTGCTTCTCGCAGTTCAACCATACCTATGCACAAGGAAAATGTTCTTGAACTGCATTTTATGGCAGGGGTTCTCGACCAGTATATTGCCGGCAGCAAAAAGAAGGTCGAAGAGATGCGCAGGCGGCTTCGTTCGTTACAACTGGTTGCCGTCAAGGACGGCCATGGCGGGGTGCGGTATCGTCCGGTCACCGAAGTGCCGGCGGATGCGCGAGCTGAGGCAACCGTCTGGAGAATAAGGATTGGTCGTGGTCATATCGATGGCGACAAAATGCAGCTCATCGGCGGCGGTGAAATTATCGGCGCCGTGCCCCGTGGACTGCCGCAATTTTCCCTGCCCCGATTTGATCCGCAGGTCATTCCCCATTTACTGACGGCGGCAGTGGTTATTTCCCTGTTGGGATTCATGGAGGCAATTTCCATTGCCAAGGCCATTGCCACCCGTACAGGACGAAAGATTGACCCCAACCAGGAACTGATCGGCCAGGGCCTTGCCAATATAGTGGGCTCCTGTTCTTCAAGTTATCCGGTTTCCGGATCCTTTTCTCGTTCCGCGGTCAATTATCAGGCAGGTGCAAGGACGGCAATGGCTTCGGTCTGCACTTCTCTGATGGTTTTACTGGCAATTTTGTTCCTGACCCCGCTGCTCTATTACCTGCCGCAGCCGGTTCTGGCGGCCATTATCATCCTTGCGGTCGTCAATCTTTTTAACTACCGGGACATTGTCCATGCATGGCGAATACGAAAATCCGATGGCGTCATCAGTGTCCTGACCTTTATTGCCACCCTCGGCTTTGCTCCTCATCTTGACAAGGGGATCTTCCTGGGAGTGGGGCTTTCCGTGGCCGTCTTCTTTTACTGCAAAATGAAGCCGATGTTGGCCGAACTCGCCTTATATGAGGACGGGCATTATCGGAATGTTGATCATTTCCACCTCCGGCAATGTCCCTATATTGTGATAATCCGCTTTGACGGGCCACTGTTTTTTGCCAATATCAGCTACCTGGAAAAAGAGGCGACCAAGGTTATCACCCAAAGAGAAAGGGCAAAAATCATAATTTTTAAATGTAATGGTATCAACTACATTGATGCCAGTGGAGAAATGGCCCTGAATCTTCTCGTGCAGCGGTTACAGGCCGGTGGGTATCAGGTGTATTTCAGTGGCTTAAAGGTGGTGCAGGTTCTGGATGTCCTGCGGGCCAGCGGCACCCTTGACATCATTGGAGAAGACCATGTCTTCCCGACTCTGGTGCAGGTGTTGGATGCTGTCTGGCCTCTGGTACACAGACCCGAAGATGCCGCCCATTGTCCGCTCAAGACCGTTATGTACCGGCGGGACAACAGTGAACCCGGATGTCAGCCTATGACATAGTTGACGATTTTTTCAGGAGTTGCGCTACTTTTTCCCCGCATCGCCGACCCTTGCAGGAGCCGCCGCCGATCCCGGTGGCGCGGGCGATTTTTTCATAGGTATCGGCCCCGTTTTCAATGGCCTCGATCAGACGGATGAGTTTGATTCCCTTGCAGATACAGCCCGGCTTGAGGCGGGCCAGTGTCTTTTCATCAGGCTGCATGGGTCTTGTTTTTTTCGGGATGCAGTTGTCTGAAAATACTTTCGGCAAGGACCGGTCCGATACCGGGGACCGTGGCCAGTTCTTTGGCAGTTGCCGATTGAATACGTTTGTAGCTGCCAAGTGTTCCGAGGAGATCCTTTTTTCGTTGCTCCCCGATTCCGGTGACCTTGTCCAGGGGTGAACGCAGGGTATTATTCCGACGAAGACGGCGGTGAAAGGTGATGCCGAAACGGTGGGATTCATCCCGGATACGCATCAGGTAGAGCAGGGCAGGGGCATGGGCGGGCAATATAATCGGATTTTTCCGACCGGGCCGAAACAGTTTTTCCCCCTCATCCTGTTTTTCTTTGGCAATGGCGACCAGGTCGATCCGGTCCAGTAAATCAAAATCGGCAAGCACCTCCACACCGATGCCGAGCTGACCCTTGCCGCCGTCGAGCAGGAGCATGTCGGGCAGGTTGTTCTTGGCCAGGCCGGTTTCCATGCGCCGCTGGAGGACTTCCCGCATCATGGCATAGTCATCGGGTTCATCCCTGCCAGTGATTCTGTAATGACGGTAGCCCCGTTTTTCAGGTTCCCCCCGGACAAAGCAGACCAGTGATCCAACGGCCTGCTTACCGCTGAGATTGGATATATCAAGGCATTCTATATGGTCGGGAGAATTACTCAACCGTAACTTGTGAACAAGTGTTTTGGCCATGATTTGCCATGCCTTGAGTTTTTTACTTTCTTTAGAAAAAACCTGCTCCGCGTTGGCGGCGGCCATGCGCATCAGCTGCATACGTTTACCGCGCCTGGGTACACTGAGCCTGACCGGCCCCTCTCTGAGTTCGCTGAGCTGTTCGCAAACAAGCGTCTCGTCTTCTATGGCAAGGGGAAGCATCAGCTCACGGGGCGGATGCCTGCGGTTTGAGTAGTAAAGCATCAGTGTCTGGCTTAATATCTGCGCATCGTTACCGATGGGATCGGCAATAAAAAAATTCTGGGAACCACTGATCATGCCGGCCCGGACAAAGAGCAGGGCAATTCCCACTGAGGCACCGTGCCGGGCAAGACCGAAAACATCCTGGTCTAGCCCATGCTCCGCTGCAATGACCTGGTGTTCCAGGGTCCGCTGCAGGGCGGTTATCCGGTCACGCTGGAGGGCTGCTTCTTCAAAGGCCAGGTCGGCAGCGGCCCTGTGCATCTTCTCCTGCAGATTTGTGATAATGTGCTGATTTTTGCCTTCGAGCAGGAGGATGACCTCCCTGACCATGGCCATGTATTCCGTATTGTCAACCAAGTCGGCACAGGGGGCCAGGCATCTTCCCATCTGATAGTTGAGGCAGGGGCGCTCACGTCTGCGTATCGTTTTGCAGCGCCTGAGCGGAAACATGGAAAAGAGCAGCTTCAGGGTCGTCCGCATGGCGCTTGTTGAGGCAAAGGGCCCAAAGTAGCGGCTGCCGTCCCTGATCCGCCTGCGGGTGACCAGTACCCTGGGCCATTTCTCCTTGACCGTGACCTTGATCAGGGGATAGTTTTTATCATCCCTGAGAATGACATTGTATCGTGGCCGGTGCTTTTTGATCAGGGAGGCCTCCAGGATCAGGGCCTCTTTTTCCGTGGTGGTGAGAATAGTCTCCACCTTGCGGACGTGGCTGAGCATGACCCCTGTCTTTGAGTGGGCCGGTCCGGAAAAATGGGCATACTGGGCCAGCCGTTTGCGAAGATCAGCGGCCTTGCCCACATACAGGACTTCTCTTTTTCCCTGCATCAGATACACACCGGGCCCGTGGCTGACCGTGGCCAGAAATGTGGTATCCAGGGCGTTTGCCGGGGATTGGTGTTCTCGGGTCATGCGGTCATCATTTCCTGGGGCTGAACGGTGCCGTCGGGAAAGGCGGCCTGGAACAGCTCTCTGGTGTAAGGGTTTTCCGGGGCCGCGAACAGCCGGTCGCATGGTCCGTGCTCCACAATCCTGCCCCGGCGCATAACCGCGATGGTGTCCGCCAGGGAGCGGACCACCCGCAGGTCATGGGTGATGAAGATATAGGTCATGTTGTGGCGGGTCTGCAGCCGTCTGAGCAGATCAATGACCTGGGCCTGGATGGTCATGTCCAGGGCGCTGGTTGGCTCATCGAGAATCAGCAGCCTGGGCCGCAGGACAAGGGCCCTGGCAATGGCGATGCGCTGGCGCTGGCCCCCGGAAAATTCATGGGGAAAGCGGGCCGCCATATCCGGTTCAAGCTCCACCTCTTCCAGGACCCGGGCAACGAGTTCTTTTCGTTCTTTTTTGGAGCCC
>DRLX01000060.1 GCA_011322715.1 Desulfobulbaceae bacterium | reverse complement strand
GGGCAGGGCCACAATTAATGCCGCCACCGCCGATCCCGACAAGCTGGACACCTTTATACAACTGGCCGGGAAACATAATGCCAACCTGGTTGTCCTGCTCACCAAACCAGGCCAGCGGACGATAGGCAGCCAGGAGCAACTGCAGTTGGCTATTGATGTCCTCGAACGAACCGATGCCGGCGGCCTGCCCCTCTCACATATCTTTCTGGATCCCGTTTTTTCCGTACGTACCGATCCCATGAGTTGGAATCTCAGCGACGGCATGCCCGACTTGGACCGGGTGCTGGAACTTATCTCCCTGATCGGCGAGCTCACCGACGGCAAGGCAAATACCCTGCTGGCCCTCAGCAACGGCACCCTGGGGCTACCGGCAGCCAAGCGGTCCTCCTTTCATTGCCGCATGCTGCCGCTGCTGATCGATGCCGGTCTGCGGGGTGTTATTCTCAACTGCCGCGACAGGAAACTGATGCAGCTTGCACGCTCTCTTAACATCGGGAACCAACTGCAAAAAAAAGCAGCCTGAACACGTAAGCGTTCACCAGCACCCCATCTTCGTCCGATCAGGCTTCCTCACATAGCGGGCTATAGACTCGTCGGCCTGCTTGAACAAATATAGGGCACTGCTAAACGCTTACAGGTCTGAGTTTGTTCGAAACGTATAGCCTCTGGTGAACGGTTTCCTGAACACTATTCATCGCCACTTTTCGAATGGCCGGCGGCTTTACTGAACTTCTCCAGTTGACGACGGTAATAGGAAGCGTGTTCCGGATCAAGACGAATAGCCTGACGTTCGGCTGCCACAGCCTCTTCAACAAGCCCGTTGGCAAAATAGGCCAGGGCCAGGGTGTCAAAGATAAAGCCTTTTTTCTGCAGGAGTACCGCCGTGCGGGCAAGGGTGAGGGCCCGCTCCGGATCCCGCAGCGACCTGTCCCTGGCCGTCAGCAGCAACCAGGCAAGATTATTGCTGAGTTCGGCATTCATCGGATTGATCCGCAAGGCCTTTTCATAGGCCTCAATGGCCTTCTTTTCCATCGCCTTTTTCTGCATCAGATCACCCAGCATCTGCAGCAGCAGGCTGTTTTCCGGTTCCTCCCTGAGCTTCCTGGTCAGCACGGCTTCGGCATATTTGGTCTCGTAGCCCTTTGCCAGGGATGCCGTATCCAGGCGCGGAATGACGACCATAACAGTCGCCACAAGAACCAGATATAGAGCAAGACTCAGATACACCTTCCGATCATGACGACGAACCAATGAATGATCCTGTTCACAACGCTCTAAGAAATCGATACGTTCACCGATACCGAAATGGTGCCAGTTTTTCTCATCCCGGATATTACCGCTTAAACTTGCTATCTTTTCAAAGGCTCGAATGAGGGGCTGGGCTGTTCCCTGGACCTGAAAAGCCCAGAGATCGGCCTGTCGTTCAAAATTACGGATAAAATACCCAAAAATAAAACGGAAATAGAGCAACATGAACAAGAGAAGAAACACTGCGGCGAAAACGGCGAGAAAGGTATCCGGCCTAATGCGCAGAAAATCAAGCAGTTGATAAAAAACATCACTGCCGAGAAGCAGATACGGCAAAGGTTCCACAAGAACACCGGCCACCAGGCTGAAGCCGAGAAACAGCACGACATACAGAACAAGATGCAGTTTCTTTACATGCCCTATCTCATGGGCCAGCACGCCGTCAAGCTCTTCCTGATCAAGGGTGGCCGCAAGGGCCGGGGTAATCATCAGATAACGGAAACGGGGGACAATGCCCATGACCGCAGCCGTCAACACCTGGCCCTCAAACAGCGGCCAGTACAATATCTCCGAATAAAAACCCTGACGTCGGCAAAATGATTCTATATGGTCACGCAGGGGGCCGGGAGGAACCGGTTTACATCCCCAGAGCCGGCGGACAAGCGGCGGAAAAAACAGGGCCAGAAAACAGACAAAGACCGCAAAGAGAATCAAATCTCCCCAGGACGAGACAAGCAGTTCCTGAAAACCAGGCCAGGGCAGCAGGGCCAACAGGTCAAAAACCGCAGACAATACCAGCCAGGGGAGGACAATGGGCAGGTTGGCCTTGACGTTGGAGAAGACAAAACCAATGGCGGAATATCTTCGTTGGAAGATAATCTGATAGGCTGGGCGTCCCTGCACCCACATGATGGCGAGCAAAAGAAAAAAAACGACAAGTCCGGCAAAATTTTCCAGCACCGGTAAATGGTCTCCAAAGGACAGAGGATGAAGATAATACTTCAAATCCAGACCATAGATAAAAACAGCAAACAAGGCCACGGCCATGAGAGTAAGCTTCTTCTCCACCGAAAAATAGGCGGTGCTTGCGCCTTCCAGGCTGCGGGCGAACATCCTGGAGGAGAGACGGGCAAAGAGATAACAGGCCCCTGCTATAAGTGCCAGGGTCGTCCATGCAGAAAAATGGGCCTTTGGAGGCGGAATATTGGTGGAATATAAAAAAATAACCACCAGAAAATACAGTAAATTAGCATAAATCATTGTCTATTTTGCGACCAAACCGAAAGATGAATATACGAATACTATCCCCGTTCCACATAGGAGATTCCAACCAATAATAAACATTTTTCAGGTATTTGTTAGAAAAATATTGACCGATAATTTATTTCATGTAGAATAGGTGAGTTTATAACGTTGGGCCTATAGCTCAGTTGGCTAGAGCCACCGGCTCATAACCGGTCGGTCCCTGGTTCGAGTCCAGGTAGGCCCACCAGATTACAGCAATACGGAAGAATCGATTATATGGGTTTTACACTTCTTCCTCAATCAAATAATACAGGCTTTTGAAAACAACGCCTTTAAAACGACATTTCCCCTGCGGCCCTTGGGCGCGGACGGGGATCGGAGCAACAAAAAAGAGGTACAGTCCCGGAGGCTGTACCTCTTTTTCTTTGTAAGCGCCAATGGGCCTGTTCGTCCAAGATATTCTCGACATTCTGGAAAAGATTGCCCCCGCTTCCCTGGCTGAATCATGGGACAATACCGGATTACTCATTGGAGATCCCAACGCGCCGGTACAATCGCTCCTGATTGCCCTTGATCCTGTTTTGTCTCTTTTCCATGAGGCGGCATCAAGGGGAGCAAATGTTATCATAACCCATCATCCCGCCCTGTTTCACCCGCTGCATTCTCTGCGTACCGACCGTCCCGTCGGTTCATTTATTGCCGAGGCATTGCGAAAAAATATCCATGTGATCGGCTGCCATACAAATCTTGATTCGACCATCGGCGGGGTCAGCGATGTGCTTGCCCGGGGAATGCAACTCCAGGGAATAATGCCGCTGGTTGCCGAAAAAACCGATGCATCAAAGGGTTGCGGCCTTGGAAGAATCGGAAATTGTGCTGATTCGATTCCCCCCGACCGCTGTATCGAACAGCTACGGAAGACCTGTAATCCTCCATGGCTCCTTGAGGCAGGCCCTCGGCCTGCACAGGTGAACAGGATTGCGGTTTGCGGCGGTTCCTGCTCGGAATTTGCCCAAACCGCCATGGAAGCCGGGGCTGATCTCTTTATTACCGCCGAGGTCAAACATTCCATTGCCCGCTGGGCGGAAGAAGCAGGCTTCTGGATCATCGACGGCGGTCATTTTGCCACGGAGCATCTCATCGTAGACCCGTTCCGACAACGATTGCAGCAGGAAGTTGTACAAAGAAACTCGAAGACCGAAGTCTACGCAGCCAGGCAACAGCCGCCCCTGGTGCTTGTTGGTGAATAGAATTCCTGTTTCCGGTGCGGTGCGCGCCGGAAACAGAATCCAAATATAGAACAGATTATCCGTCGGCCGATTACCCGACCGACGCAACGCG
>DRLX01000059.1 GCA_011322715.1 Desulfobulbaceae bacterium | reverse complement strand
TGTCGCTGAAAATATTATCCAAAGAGCTGAAGAGGCAGGCATTCATATCCGCAAAGACCCGGATCTGATCGAACTGCTGGCAACGGTACCAATCGGAGAAGAAATTCCTCCTGAACTCTACCAGGCCATTGCAGAAGTCCTGGCCTTTGTCTATTCAGTCAATGATAAATTTAAGAAAAAACTACACCAGCCATAAGGACGATTCCATGTCTCTCGCTATTCCCGTCGACTCAACCGTAGAAAACCTGCAACATCTTCTCCTCTGTGCCCGAGGTGAAAAACCCTGCGATCTGGTACTGAAAAACGCATCCGTCATCAATGTTTTCAGCAATGAAATAAAGACGGAAGATGTCGGTATCTGTGGAAACCGTATTGCCGGTATCGGTAGGTATTCCGGCAACCGGGAAATAGATCTGCGGGGAAAATATCTCAGTCCCGGCTTTATAGAGGGCCATATTCATATTGAAAGCTCAATGCTCTCACCGCATCGCTTTGCAGAAGCCGTTGTGCCGAAAGGGACAACAACCGTTATCTGTGATCCACACGAGATTGCAAATGTTCTTGGTCTCGAAGGAGTGCATTATATGCTGACATGTGCCGAAGAGACGCCCCTTGATATCTTTGCCATGGTCCCCTCCTGCGTGCCTGCGACACACCTGGAGACAAGTGGTGCAACGATTGCAAGCGAAGACATTGCCCAACTGCTCGAGCAGCCTGGAATTGCCGGACTTGGTGAAATGATGAACTTTCCCGGTACGATTTACGGTGACGAGGACGTCCTGATGAAACTTGGCAAAGCGCTTACGCGGAACATGGTTATCGACGGCCATGCGCCTGGAGTCGAGGGCAAGGATCTGCAGGCTTACTGCGCAGCCGGAATAAGCTCCGATCATGAATGCACGACCATTGAAGAGGCCCGGGAAAAACTGCGGGCGGGAATGTACATTTTTATCCGTGAAGGCTCAACTGCAAAAAACCTGGAGGCATTGCTTCCCCTGGTAACCCCTGCAACCTGTGACCGCTTTCTCCTGGTCAGTGATGATCGCCATCCGGATGACCTGGTCACCAAGGGACATCTAGATGCCATTCTGCGGCGGACAGTGGCGCTCGGCCTTGATGCCATCCATGCCCTTCGGATGGTGACCATCAACCCCGCCGAACGTTTCAACCTTAAAATGCGCGGAGCCATTGCCCCCGGATATCTTGCCGACCTTGTTGTCCTTTCCGATCTTACCAACTTCCGAATTGAACAGGTATATAAAAAAGGACACCTTGTCTCCGAACGGGAACGACCAACTAAACCGCAACCTGCCGGTATATGTACAGACAACAGGCTTATGCAATCAGTCCGGATTGACTGGCAAAAAGTTGATTTTCGTATTCCCGCCCATGAACAAAAAAAGAAAATACGCGTCATTGACTGTATTGAAGATCAGATCGTCACCTCCATGAGCGAAATCGAGCCGACGGTTGCAGATGGCTATGCCATCGCTGATCCCACGCGTGACCTGTTAAAGATTTCCGTCATTGAACGACACCACGCCTCAGGCAATATGACCAACGGCTTCGTCCGTGGGTTCGGATTTACAAATGGGGCAATTGCCTCCACGGTTGCGCATGACTCACACAACCTTATAGTGGTCGGTACGGATGATGATCTCATGCTTGCAGCAGCACGTCTTGTCGCCGACAATGGCGGGGGGCTGTCTCTGGTGTGTAGAGATGGAAACCTGGTTTTGCCGTTGCCCATAGCGGGCCTGATGTCCGACCAACCACCGGCCGTCGTTGCCGACCAGTTGGCATCTATAAATAAAATGGCACAACAAATGGGTGCGCAGCCGTCAAATCCATACATGCTGCTCAGCTTCCTCGCCCTACCCGTCATCCCAACCCTTAAAATCACCGACAAGGGACTTGTTGATGTCACTCAATTTGCATTTACTCCCCTCTGGGTCTGAAAATCTACATATTGACGCGCAACAAAACAAAATACTCTGTTTTGTCAAAAATTCTTCCCGAAGCTTTGTCTTCCTGTTGCTCAAACAGGGACGGAAAGCGGTGCTTTTTTCGGAGAACAGAAAAAAATAACTTTTTTATAAAATACCTTCATATAATATTTTTTCTGTCGTATACTCTTGATAATAAGGTAACTTACCTGAATATATCCCGGTTATATCAATCTTAAGGAACATGGAAGAGGTGTTGGAATGAACTACGGTGTAGTTAGCCAGGAACAGCTTGAAAAAATTGATGAAATTTTAACTGAAAAGCTGATAAAAATTGGAGTGGATTGCGTCATTATTATTGATATGGCCGGCAATATTATTACGGCCAAGGATAATGGTACGTCCAAATATGATGTGTATTCCTTTGCTGCACTGGCAGCGGGAAATTTTGCCACTGTCGATGCCATGGCCAAGTTGGTCGGCGAAGAAGAATTCTCTCTCCTTTTCCACAAAGGAACCGATTGCAATATTCATTTTTCAAAAATTGATGACGAACTCCTGCTGATTTCCATGTTCGGAAAGGATATTTCACTTGGATTTCTCCGTCTTAATGTTGTTGAGACCATTGAACAGATCAAAAAGCTCTGGGCCCGTGACTAGAACCGTAATTGTACCTCCTTTCTTTACGATCCTGGTGTACGGACTACCAGTGACTGTCAAATACGAAAAGAACCAGAGCATCGGGAGTATGCCTTGAGTTTCATCAATCTTAGAGAAAAAATCGTTCAGATCAAAATCGTGTACTACGGCCCCGGTCGTGGTGGAAAAACCACGAACCTTGAATATATCAATCGAAAATTCAATAAGCAGATTCAATCGGAGATGGTCAGTCTGAAGACCCACGGAGACCGAACTCTGTTTTTTGACTTCCTTCCCTTTGATATGGGAAAAATCAAGGGCTACGAAATGAAGATTCAGCTGTATACCGTTCCCGGACAGGTCAAGTACAATGCGACCAGGAAACTGGTTCTCAAAGGAGTTGACGGCATTGTCTTTGTGGCCGATGCCCAGGAGCAGATGCGGGAAAAAAACATTCGCTCACTCAATCAACTGTATGAAAATCTCAAGAGTTACAAACAGTCCATTTTTAAAATACCGCTGGTCCTGCAATACAATAAAGTCGACCTGAGAAATCAGGGGATCCCGATATTGCCGACCTCGGTACTGGAAAAGGATATGAACAGCAAGCTGAAAGTTCCTTCCTTTGAAGCCAGTGCGCTCACAGGATACCATGTTCCTGAAACATTAAAGAAAATTATCTCATCGACCGTAGTATCCATTCAGAAAAAACTTCTCTGATGGTACGGAACTGAAGAACCCAGCAATGAGCAGGATATGAAAAAGTCAGAAGACAATATGCCCAACGATCTGGAAAATGTAGAAGATCTTACGCTGTTTGCCGATGAATCCTTTGATACTGATGATGTCGATTTATTTGAATTTACAGGAGACAGTGACTCACCGTTAACTCGTCTCAAATCGATCATTCTCTCCCTCGACTGGGAAATCAGCGATGAAATCCTCCAGGAACTTATTGATGAGATCGACAACCTGCAACAGGTATGGCAGGGGGACAAGGTTGCCCAGGTATACCTCCAGGGTCTCCATAAAATAGGGAACTACCTTCGTGCCGAGGGGGCCTATTCCCATCCAAATGCCATTAAATTACTGCTCAGTTTCTTTTACAATTTTGAAAAAATTATTTCATCGGAAAAAATTACCGGAGATGCTATTACCACATTGCTGAAAGCGGATGTCCGTAAATTCCGGATTCTCCAGTATCAAATCAATCAGAAAACTTCCATCTCCCACATTGCCACGGAAGAGAGTTCCAGCGATGAGCTTGCCATCTCCGGCGAAGAAAGTGTTGCGGAAATTCCTGAATGTGAACCTCTTACCTGTCTGAAGGCGACCATCCTTGGTCTGGAATGGGAGGTAACCGATAAGGGTCTGGATCAATTCAACTCCCAGATAGCCGATATTCGTGAACATTTCATGGAGAACAAATCAGCGCAGGTCCTCATCCAGGGTTTGCAGGCCCTGGGTGGATATATAACCGATGAACGGGCCGATGCCCATCCGGAAGCATTCAGTATGCTTCATTCATTCTATGAGGGGCTGGAACTTCTTCTTGACGAAAAAAATATCGATGAAGAAGAAAAACAAAATGTCCTTATTGACCGGGTAAACCGCTTAAATGCATTGAAGGCGGTCATAGCCGAAACCAAAAAGCAGAAGGAGGCTGAAGAGAGCGAAGAAATCTTAGACGAGATTCTTACTCCGATAGCATCTGAAGCGAAAACCGACCTACTCAAAACAGAGGAAAATCATGAAGAAAAACCTCTGGAAGCACTGGCCGGTGTAGACGCTCTTGCGGAACCGGACCTTGATGATTTTCTCGATCCCTCCGCCATTACACCTGTGGAAGACAAGATAGCTGATGATTTCATAGAGCAGGAACTTCTTGTCGGTGGGGCCATTGCCGGTGCCGGCGCCCTTTCCGGCGATGAAGATGAAATTGATTTACTTGAAGAAGAGCCCATAGAGGAAGAAAAATTTGAAGAAGAGCTTGATCTCTTTTTTACGGATGAAGAGGAAAGCATCTTTGATACCGATGCAAATGAAGATGAACAGAAACTTGATGATAATTTTGAAGATCTTGAACTGACTTTTACCGAAGAGGAATTCGACCTGGATTTCAGTGATGGCGACGTTGAATCAACCGATGGAGCCGGATCGGAAAAGGCAGACGAGATTGATGAGGAATTTGACCAACTGTTTGTCGAAGAAGATGATACCGGTCTGCAACCCGCTCTTGCCGATGCCGAAGAGGAAGGCGGTTTTAATGAAACGGAAATCGCCTCCGCATTGCCGGAAGTTCCCTCAGATGAAATAGACGACAAACTCGATGCTTTCTTTGGCCTTGATGAAGAAGAGGAAGAAGAAAAGAGGCTTGAATCAACCTTTGAATCAGTCCAGGAAGAAGCTGTTGCCCCGGCTCTTGCCGATGCCGAAGAAGAAGGCGGTTTTAATGAAGATGAGACCGTCACCACCTTGGCTGAAGAGCCGAGCGCTGAAATTGAAGACAAGCTTGATGCCTTTTTCGGCCTGGATGAAGATGAGGAAAAAGATTTTACTCCGACTGAAGACGAGAATGTAGACGATGAGTTAGTTATTGCTCCCGCCCTTGCCGATGCTGAAGAAGAAGGCGGTTTTAATGAAGACGAGGCGGTCGCAACGATGACCGAGGAGCCGAGCGCTGAAATTGAAGACAAGCTCGATGCCTTTTTCGGCCTGGATACGGAAACACCTCCAACCGTCACGGAAGAAACGGAAAGTGACAAGATTTCCCTGGATTCCGGTCTGGTAACCACCCTCGGAGCCGGGCTGACGGCTTTTGCCGCCAAAGGAACGATTGAGCAGCTTCGGGAAAGCAAAAAGATTGTTCAACAACTCCAGAAAGGATCCGCCTCCTCCGCCGAGCAGAAGGTTCTCCTCAGTCTCCTGGATTCAACATTGGGTCTGATTCCTGAAGAGGATGGCAAGGAACGGGAGGGAATGGAAAAAATAACCGAACTCAGTCAAAGCCTGCAGCAACAACTGGAGAAAAAAGAAATTACCTCACTTGATCTCTGCATGTCGCTTGGTCATACGGTTTCCGTCCTGGCCGCTGAAATTATTGACCTGCGAAAAAAGGTACAATAGGTAGCCATTGAGGCGGGATAGGGATACTACGACTTCAAAAAAAAATACCAGCAAAAACAGAGGGAACAACTATCAGGTTGTTCCCTTTTTTTATGTATTTCACTCACATCAGGCACGGAAATATTTTCCCCGGATTCCTCAAACCCGTTGATTTATCGGCGGGGATCATAGGCCTCGCGCAGGGCCTCGCCGATAAAAATCAATAACACCAGCATACCGACCAAGACAAAAAAAGTCGACAGAGACAGCCACCAGGCATCAATATTGGCCTTTCCCTGGGCCAACAGTTCCCCTAGACTCGGGGTTGAGGGCGGCACCCCAAGGCCGAGAAAATCGAGACTGGTCAGGGCAAGAATTGCCCCGGACATCCGGAAAGGTAGAAAGGTTATAACCGGGGTCATACCGTTGGGCAGCAGGTGCCGGTACATAATGGTCAAATTTCCCACGCCAAGGGCCCGCGCCGCCTTGACATACTCCATGTTTCTTCCTTTGAGAAATTCCGCACGCACATAATCCGATAACCCCATCCAGCCGAAAAGGGAAAGCAAGACCAGCAGCAGGAGAATACTTGGTTTAAAGATGGAGGCAAAGATAATCAGCAGATAGAGCTCCGGCATGGCACTCCAGATTTCAATGAAACGCTGGAAGAACAGATCAATTTTGCCGCCGAAATATCCCTGGACACCACCGGCGATAATGCCGAGCACTGTCCCCACTGTTGTCAGGGCAAAACCAAAGAGAACCGACAGACGAAAACCGTAGATCAAACGGGCAAGCACGTCCCGCCCCCGGTCATCCGTTCCCAGCAGATTATCTCTGCTCGGTGGCGAGGGTACCGGCTGATCCAGGTTCAGATTAATTGAGTTATAACTATGGGGATTAGGTGGGAAAACGGCCCAATTTCCGTTGGAGGACAGCCGTTTGAGAATGTATGGGTCCCGGTAATCGGTCTCGGTTTCAAAGTCTCCGCCAAAGGTTGTTTCCGGATAACTTTTTACCAGAGGAAAATAGAGCCGGCCCTGGTACTCGACGATCAATGGCTTGTCGTTGCTCAAGACCTCAGCGAACAGACTAGTGCCAAAGAGCAGTATAAAAATAATCAGGGAATAATAGCCGCGCCTGTTTTTCTTAAAAGCCCGCCGGCGCCTGCGTGCAAGTGTGTCCTGCCGTTGATTTTCAATGCCCATTGTCTATTCCTGATAAACCGGTAAAAAGTCCGCAAACTTCTTCAAGATGGCTAAGTAAAAACACAGATATACA
>DRLX01000058.1 GCA_011322715.1 Desulfobulbaceae bacterium | reverse complement strand
GATTGTCATGAAAACCGGTTGCCCAATGGAACGTGACCAGCACAAGAAAGACCAGTAAAGAAAATCGAAATAACCCACGACAAGATATTCTCCTGCCGTCATGCAGGTAAACAACTGTCATGACGATCAACCAGGCCGTTCCCAGGCTGAACCCGCCCACCACATCGGAAAGCCAATGGGCCCCGAGATACAACCTGGAAAATCCAATCGTAAGAACAAGAAACAGGGAAAGAGCAAAGGGAAGCCAACGAAGCCCGGGTTTAACATCACGGCTGCAGAGCAGGGCAAGAAAGCCATAGATAACAAGCGCCATGGTTGCATGACTGGATGGAAAGGCCCAATGGACCGCCCCTCCATACATGTCTATCGGTCGCGGCATCCGAACGAGTTCCTTGATAAGGACAACAAGGGCGAAACCACCGGCAATCGTTATGGTGAATACCAGAGCGATAAAACGCTGCCCGCAGGCAAGGAGACGGACAAGAACCGCCATGGCCAGGGGTACGGTTATAGCCGCATCCCCGATCATGGTCATGGCCACCATGATCACATCCCCCCAGGGGGTACGAATTCCCTGTAACAGGTGGTAAAAAGAAGTGCCCGCCCTGACAAGAGGATCACCGGTCACCACATCCTCGGTGATACCGAAAAACAGCCAACAGGCACCGATAAAAAACAGCGACAAAATCAGCAAAGGCCGAACAAGAGGGGCTTTCCTGTCAAAAAGGCCACCCAACCATTGCCGTAAAGTAGGAGAATGATCAATAAAGATGACAAGCTTTTTTTCCCATCCTGCCCAATGACCGGAAAAAAAACGAAACAATTTGTGAAAGAGACTGAAGGCAACCCAGAGTAATGCACCAAGGATACCAAGCAGAAGCGCCAGGCGACCGGCTACCTCTCCGGCCAACGCCAGTGAAGCGCCAAAGGCCATGCCGGGCAAAAGATAAGCCGGGGCCCAGGCAAGGGCGGAAAGAATATTATAGATGGAAAAACGTCCCTGCCCCATGCCCATCATGCCGGCGACCAAGGGAATAACAGGCCGAATCGGGCCGACGAAACGCCCTAAAAAAACTGATTTACCTCCATGACGCCGAAAAAACTCCTCCCCTCGGACAAGCATGTCCGGAAAACGGACAAAAAGTGAGAATCGGCGTATTTTCTGAGTAAAATGATGTCCCAGCAGGAAGCTGAGGCCATCGGCAAGTACTGCCCCGCAGACAGCCCAGGCCATGGTCGGCCAAAAGGAAAGAGCACCCTGGGCAATCAGGGCTCCGGCAGCCAACATCAGTACCGTACCAGGCATGATAAGACCGACAAAGGCCAGGGATTCCGCAAAAGAGGAGAAAAAAATAATCAACCCGGCCGAATTCGGGTGGCCGGTAATCCAGGCGGTCAGCTGGAGAAGCAGCTCATGCATGGGTTATCCGTTTACCTGCCGGATATGGGCCTGCGAGCGAATGCCGGGCCAATAAAGAATAACGAAGACATGACAAATTTCTGATCCTTAAAGATTAAGCAAGGCTTTCCATGGCAGCCCGGTACCCCAACTCAATGCTTTCTTTTCCCCTGTTGAAATCCAAAAAAGTGATATGGGCCAGGGGAGGACGGATGAGGACATCCGGTGGATCAACGGCCAACCTGCTCTTGGTCAGACCGGCCTGAATGATATTCGCCGACGCGCCTATTATTTCAAGTAAATTAGGGTCATTGTCCTTCAACATCGACGCATCGGCTGCTATGGAAACCCTGTTTAGATCAACGGCAATCACATGTTCGGCTCCCATACGTCGAACCGTACTCACCGGTACGGGGTTGACGAGTCCGCCGTCGGCCAGAAACAGATCTTTCTTTTTTACCGGAGTAAAGATGCCAGGCACGGCAATGCTTGCCCGCACGGCCTCAATAATATTGCCGGTGGAGAAGGTTACTTCACGGCCGGACCGCAGATCAACAGCGACCGTCGACAACGGAATGGAGGTTTCTTCCAGCTTGCCGGCACCAAGATGCAGCTCAAGAAATTCAGCAATCTTCCGCCCATTGAGCATTCCTGTTTTAGAGGGCACCGAAGCAAAATAGCTAAGTCCATGTTTCCAGTCAAAGTCCTGCAGCTCACGTTCAAGGACATCAAGCGTACCGCTGGCGACAAAGGCGCCGACAAAGGCCCCGATACTGGTGCCGGCGATATGGGTGATTCGAATATTCTTTTCCGCAAGGGCCCGAATAACGCCGATATGCGCCCACCCCCTGGCAGCCCCTCCACCAAGCGCCAACCCCGTTGTCTGCATCCTCATACCTCCAGCTTTGCGCGTTTTTTCAGGAAAACATACCCTGCCACCAGAACAACGGCAAAGATCCCGATGCCGAGCAGAATCTGATGCAGATAGTGCTGCACCAATTCCTGATTATTGCCGATATAGTATCCGACCAAGGCCAGGACGATGACCCACAGACCGGCTCCCAGTGTGGTAAAGGCGGCAAACAGGGGAAGATTCATCCGGGCGATACCGGCAGGCAGGCTGATATATTGCCGAATTCCCGGCAGCAGTCGTCCGATAAAGGTCGAGATATGGCCATGCTCGGCAAAAAAACGGTCCGCTTTATCCAGACTGTCCTTGCTGACGAGCACGTAGCGGCCATATTTCTCAAAAAACGGCCGTCCCCATAGAACCGCCAGCCAGTAGTTGAACAGTGCTCCAAGAAGACTACCGCCTATCCCGGCCAGGATAACCAGAGTCAAAGACATCTCGCCCCGGGCCGCCAGATACCCTGCAGGCGGCACCACGACTTCGCTGGGAAACGGGAAAAAGGAGGATTCAAGAAACATCATGATGATGATACCCGGGTATCCCCAGTGTCCGACCGTCTGGACGATCCAGGTGGTGATTGTATGCAGAATTTCCATAAAAAAATATCCTTTGTCAACCTGTAATGAACTCGAAAAAAGTCAGCAAACTTCTTAAAGATGGCTAAGTAAAAACACAGATATACGAGGAGTAGTGTTGCGGGGCGGGTCGCAACTATACAGGGAGTATGTTGTGAATCGCCCCGCAACACACGCCGCAGTAGATCGAAGTTTTTACGACGCCATCAACCTGTAAAAATTATAGCAAGTCCGATAAGTAGACAATAGCCGGCAAAGACATAGAGGGAATGTTTACCTAAATAGGCGATCAGCCATCGAATAGCGGCATAACCGGATACCAGGGCCGCCAGAAAACCCGCCGCCAGAGGAAGCAGAAAATGATCAGCCGTCGGCATGGCAAAGAGATCCTTACAGGCAAGCACTCCGGCCCCAAACAGCACAGGGATAGACATCAGAAAGGAAAAACGGGCCGCCGAAGAGCGGTCGAGGTTTCTCGTCATACCACCGGCAATGGTAGATCCGGAGCGAGAGACACCAGGCAGCAGGGCAAGCACCTGAGAACAGCCGATCCACAGGGCGTCGCGCCAATTGATCTGCCCGGTCGATCTGTTCCGTTTGCCGACAAGCTCTGCGACAACAAGAAGAGCAGCAGTAACAAGTAAAAAAAATCCGGTGGCCCGGGCACTGGCAAAGGCGGACTCGACAAGATCTTTTGCCAGCAGGCCAACGACCACGGCCGGAATGGTGGCAATAATCAGATACCAGCCCATGCGTGCGTCTTCAGTGGCAAACGGTTGTCGCATGAACAGCCCTCTAATGAATGCTTGCGCTATTTCCTTAAGATCATGCCGAAAATACACAATCACGGCAAACAATGTGCCCCATTGTACCAGCACATCAAAAATAAATGCCTGCGACTGATCAAACCGCCAGCCCAGGACATGAGGGACCAAAACCAGGTGACCGGAGCTGGAAACAGGAATAAATTCCGTCAATCCCTGGACAATACCGAGAATGACGGCCTGGAACACACTCATAAACACTACTCCTTTTTCTTCATAGAATCGTTTCCAATCTCATATCCGAAAATTAGATGGAATAGAGGAAACAGCATAGACAGGATAACATACAAGACTTATGGATGATTTGCTATTTTTTCCCGGCCACCCAGACAAGTGGAATGATTCAGCAGATAATTCGTCATCTGCTCTACAGACAGGGGACGGCTGAAAAAATACCCCTGGATTTCATCACAGTTCTGCCGCTGAAGGATGGTTAATTGGTCCCGGTGCTCCACACCCTCGGCAATAACACCCAGACCCAACCCATGCGCCATGGTGATAATCGCAAGAGTAATCGCCTTGTCACTTGCATTGTCGGTGATATCACGGATAAAACTCTGGTCGATTTTCAACTGATCCACCGGAAAGTGTTTCAAATAGCTCAGCGATGAATAGCCGGTACCAAAATCATCTATGGACACCCGAATGCCGAGTTCCTTTAATTCCCCGATCAACCGGGTTGACTGGGCGAGGTCATCCATGATCAGGCTCTCGGTAATTTCCAGCTCAAGGAAGGAAGGGTCAAGCGCCGTTTCATGAAGGGTCTTGCTTACGATGTCATAGATATTGCCGTACAGGAACTGCTTGGAAGAAAGATTGACGGCCACCCTGACCGGGTCCAGACCCATACTCTGCCAGCTTCGTATCTGACGGCAAACCGTTCGCAGGGCCCACTCACCCATGGGAAGAATCAGACCGCAATCTTCGGCAACCGGGATAAACTTAGCCGGTGAAACAGGGCCGAATTCACTGTTTTTCCAGCGCAGCAGGGATTCCGCGCCGACAAGCCTCCCATCAACGGCCCGAACCTGGGGCTGGTAATAAATTTCCAACTCTTCAGCGGCCAAGGCGGCCCGAAGATGCTGTTCAATATCCAACCGTTCTCGAATACGATCGTTCATTGATCTGGAAAAAAAACGAAACAGATTACGACCGCTCTCCTTGGCCCGATACATGGCCGTATCAGCGTTTTTCAACAGCTCGTCCACATCCCCCCCATCACCGGGATACATACAAATACCGATGGTACAGGAAATGTAGACATCCTGGCCCTGCACGGAAAAGGGCGGTTCCAACTCCGCAAGCAATCCATCGGCAAAACGGGCCGCCGCATCGGTATCCCCTATCCGATCAACCACGATCACATATTTATCCGATCCAAGATGGGCCAGAATATCCTTGTCGCCGCAATGGGTCTGTAAACGACTGCCCACTCTTTTCAGCAACTGATCAGCGCCGTAATGACCTATCTGGTCATTTACCTTTTTAAACTGATCCAGATCTATAAAAAAAACCGCTGCAACTGCATCCGGATCCGTCCGCCTGATAATTTCGGAAAGATGCTCATAGAGCAGGGTACGATTCGGCAGACCGGTGAGCATATCGTGGGTGGCCTGGTAGGCCAGCTGCTGCATCATCTTGTCTGTCTCTGTAACATCGGTAATACCGAGAACCACCCCCTGCGCTTTACCGGAGGCGGTATGCAGCAACCCTGCCGAGATGCGGACAACATGCTCCTTGTTGTGCCTGTTCACCAGAATACCGTTCTCCTGCAGGGTAACGGTACGCTTTTCCAAAAGGCAACGCTTAACAATATCGGCAAGGTTATGACCTTCATGTTCACTGACGGCAGGGAAGACCTTTTCCAGGAGTCGGCCCCTGGCCTCGGCAAGAGAATATCCGGTCAGGCTGGCGGCAACAGGGTTCATATAGTCCACCCTTCCGGTACTGTCCGTTGCAATCACCCCGTCACCGATGGAATGCAGAATCACCTGCGCACGCTCTTTTTCCGTAAATAACTGGACGATGGTCTCTTCGAGGCGGCGCCATATCCAGAGGGGATAACTGAGTGCCAGCACTATCAAAAGAGCAGTCGGAGGAAACCACAAATGGAGTCTATGCAGAAGAAAAAGGCCGGCGGCCAGGGTAAGAAAAAAAAGAAGAACAACAACAAAAAGGCTTTGCCTCGGCGTGAGCAGTGAATAGAACAGCATGGGAAGAAGAGCCAGGACAGCAACAAGAGTCAGACGCCATTGCATGGCCGCCGGAACAATAAGGGTATTATTCAACAGGCCGCTCAACAAATTAGCATTATACTCGATTCCGGGCATGGGAATTGATTTTCCCGAAACCGGGGTCGGTAGACTGTCGCCAAGGCCAAGGGCGGTAACTCCAACCAAAACCAGCTTGCCGGCAACCGCTTTTGCCGGATAATCGGGCTGCAGATAATCAGAAAAAGAGATTGCGGGGAAATGACCGGGTGGACCGGTAAACGAGACATAGACCGACTTCTCTCCATATCTTTGCCTGATCTTTTTGACAATATCCCGGTCCTTCCCATTGATCGCTTGACCGGAGGATGTTGATTTTTCCGCTGACAACTGCAACATTGCCAGCACAAGCGCTGGATACTGTTTTCCGCCTCCGGTTGACTCCAGTAATGTTCGCCGCACAATTCCATCCGGATCCAACTGGGCATCGACATGGCCAAGACCTGCCGCTGCTCTGGTCAACTCAGGGAGGGGAAGAGTCAATTGCAGGGCTCCCCCACCGACCATTTTTTCATGGAATACCGGCAAAATAACCCGACCACTCCGGGCAAGGGCCGCGGCCAGGGCCCGATCATCGTCCGGATCGTTCCGGTTTGCCTCGGAAAAGATAACGTCATAGCCGATTGCCCTGGCACCGCCCCTGGTTAGCTTATTAATCAATTCCGCATGGATACGCCGGGACCAGGGCCAGCGGCCATACTCTCGCAAACTGAGTTCATCAATGGCAATAATAAGCACATCATTGGAAGGCTTCTGAAAAGAGACGGTTGAAAACAGATCATATAACGTCAGGTCCCATCGCTTAAGCCCATCAGATAATGTAAGAGCCATACCAAGCACCAGGAGAAGCACGGTGAGTAAAAAACGTTCGCGTTTATGGGAAGTGGAAACTGTTTCCATGGAAAAAATCAGAAAATTTTACACGCCGTTTTAAAGGTAATGGAGGCAAAAAATTATCAGGATTGGGATAATGACTATTTTTTTTGGAAGCTGTTCCTATTGTACCAGACAATACGGTGAATCAAAAGGAAGGAAATATTTATAGCAGAAGGGTCACGAACAAAAAATTTCCATTTTATATACTTAGCGCAGTTCATGCACGCCGGACAATCTTTTCCTGTTCAACAAAGGATATAACTGGGAAAACAACATCCCGACAAGCATCAAGGCGCAACCGAATAATCCCCGTCCGGAAAGCGTCTCTCCCAGCAGCCACCAGCCTCCAACGGCTGCAAATACGGCCTCAAGGCTGAGAAGGATGGATGCATGAGCGGGATGGGCCCAGCGTTGGGCAACCGTCTGCAAGGTGTAGCCGACCCCGACCGAACAGAGTCCTCCGTAAAGGATGGGAATGGCTGCGGCCTGAATAGTCTGCAGCGAAATAACCTCGAAACACAGGGCAACGATCAGGCTGAAAAAACCGCAGAAGAAGAACTGCACCATGGCAAGACGCACGGGATGGGTGCGCGGCGATAGGTAGCCGAGCAGAAGAACATGCAGAGCCCAGAACCACGCCCCGGCCAGAACAAACAGATCCCCTGCGTCAATGGTAAAATCCGCACGAACACTGAGAAAATACATACCGACCGTTGCCAGCAAGGCCCCAAGCCAGGTGCCGCAACTGGTCCGTTGTCCGAGGACAAGTCCGAAGATAGGGACAAAAATTACATACAGACCGGTAATGAATCCCGCCTTGCCGGCGCTGGTATACAAGAGACCGACTTGTTGCAGGCTGGCCCCTAAAAATAAGAGACAACCCGCCCAAAAGCCGGCCTTTACCGATGGAACCGCCGCGGCAATTTCCTTTGACATGGTTTGATCCGTCCTCCAGATCGCAGGCAGCAGGCATATCCCACCCAGCAGAAAACGGATGCCATTAAAAGTAAATGGACCGACATACTCCATACCGGCCCTCTGCGCGACAAAACCAAATCCCCAGACCAGAGCGGTAACAAGCAAAAGAAGATCGGCAACCACGAACCTATGTTTTTCTTCTTGCAATCTCACTGATGTCCTGTTTTTTTACATTACCTGTCCGGAGTCACGTCGGGGCGGTCAATTATGTAACAAATGAAAAAAGCCTGTATCCATAATCCGTCCATTGCTGAATCGAAAAATTTTTCCCCGGCGGCCGGTACCGGTAGAAAGAACAGGAAAGATACCTTATTCCCACAGAAAACGCCCTAAAGATTTACCGGAGAATAGTATGAAAAAACAACTTCTTTCACTCCTTTTACTTTTCTGTTTACTCCTCCTCTCCGCCTGCGGAGGAAAAGAGGTCAATCCCTATGCATTTCATGGCCCCACGTATCCACCGACCGACAAGGTACAATACATCTTTCAAGCGTCCCAAGCCGCTCCGGAATGCCGCGTCTTTGCTGAATTACTGGTCAGCATTCCTGCTGGAATAGACGGCGCCGCCATGCGCGAAAAACTTGACCGGGAGGCAGAGGCCCATGGGGCCGACTTGGTTCTTATCGGACAGGCCCGCAGGATGAAAGATGATGAGGGTTTCACCTTTACCTATTTCGGACCCGGCCGGGAATATCGCTGCAATGACCAATGGTGCGGCTGGAAATACAGCTTTGATGTCTGGGACAGACAGGGCGACTTCGTCGGTATAGGTCTTGGCCAATGGGGCAACAGGAACGTTTCGTTCCCCTATCCGGTGATGCTGCAGGCCGCTTTCCTTCGCTGTCATTGACGACTGACCGAAGGTTCGCAGCAGGTTACCTATTCCCGACTACGACCCTTCAGCCATGATACTCACCCTTCTTAATATCCTAGCAGTTTTGCTGGTGCTGACGATCATTTTGATCATCGCCCTGCTCTGCTGGCTGTTGTTTACACTGATCCGTCCGGCGGTCGACAAGAAACACCCCGGATCTATACCGATCCCGGGAACGGATGGAACAACCTCTCTTGCAGAAAGCGACATCAGTATGCTGGCCGATATCCTCTCATCGGTCAATGAAACCCTGCGTAAAAAAATAGGCCGCCTGTACCGTCGGCAACGACTGTATCAGGAACTCGTTCAGAGCAACAACAGTATTATTCTCAGGCTTGACCGGCAGGGGAAGATTCTCTTTATCAACCAATACGGTTTGGATTTTTTTGGGTTTACCAGTGGTGATCTCATCGGCCGGAGCCTGCTGGGTACCATTCTACCCAAGAAACGTCATCCTGAAAAAATCGTTGCCGGACTGATAGAGAGGATTCTCAGGAATCCCACCCGATACGGGAGCTGCATCCAAAACAATCTCCGCAAGGACGGCAGCCGCGCTCAAGTTCAATGGAGCAACAAGGTCATCACCGGGGAAGACGGCTCATTTCTGGAACTGCTCTGTGTCGGCATTGATATCACCGCCCTCAACAAGGCGGAAGACAAACTGGAAGAAAAGGAACGACTCTATCAGGCCCTGTTTGAATCTTCCCATGACGCCCACTTCCTTTTTAAAGATTGGCGCTATCTGGACAGCAACAAGGCCGGCCTGAAACTACTGGACTGTACGGACAAAAAGGAACTTATCGGTCTGCCTTCCGATGCATTCGCCCCGGAAATTCAACCCGACGGCACTCCGACCCTCCATAAGATACGCGACATAAAAGAACGTGCATTTGCAGGCGAGACAGTCACCTGTCAGTGGTATGTCCGCTCGCGCAAGGGAACGGTCAGGTTGACCGAAGCCGCCATTCACTGCGTGCCGACGGCAAAAGGCAAGATCCTGCATGTCTCAATGAAGGACATGACCACGGAAAAACAGCTTGAAGAAGAGTTGCGCCAGAGCCAGAAAATGGAGGCCATAGGCACCATGGCAGGGGGTATCGCCCATGATTTTAATAATATTTTAACCGCCATCATGGGTTATACGGATCTGGCCCTGATGAAGGTAAAAAAATCCTCGCCGGTGAGCGATGCACTCCATCAGGTCCTGGTCGCTTCGCACCGAGCCAGTGAGCTGGTCCGTCAGATACTGACCTTCAGCAGCAAGGAAGACCAGGCAAAACAAGCGGTGCAGATCTCCCTGATCATACGGGAAGCCGTACAGATGTTGCGTTCATCCGCGCCCAAAACAATCAAAATTTGTGGTGACATTACCTCCACCGCTCTTGTACAGGCCAATCCGACCCAGATCCATCAGCTGATTGTCAATCTCTGTACCAACAGTCTGCATGCCATGAAAGAACACGGCGGCACATTGACCGTCAGTCTGCAGGATATTTCCCTTGCCCGAAAGAAGAACACCGGCGGGCCGGATCTGCCGGCGGGTGAATACGTACGGCTGCTGGTCCGGGATACCGGACACGGAATGTCGCCCAAGGTCATGAAAAAAATATTTGACCCTTATTTCACAACCAAAGGATACGGAAAAGGCACGGGCCTGGGACTGGCAGTGGTGCACGGCATTCTTCAGAGCCACAGGGCCGGAATCAAAGTACGCTCAAAACCGGGTAAAGGGACAATTTTCATTATCTATTTTCCGGTTGCACCGGCCATGGCCGGCCATGGCCCTGCAAAGAAAAAGAATACCGACACACCCGATGTTGAAGAAGGAAGCAGGGCTTCCATTCTCTTTGCCGATGACGAACAGGCGATCCGTGATCTTGTGAAGACCTATCTGGAAAAATACGGATACAAGATAACAACCTGCAAAAATGGTGAGGAAGCCTGGAAAATTTTCAATTCCGATCCGCAACAATGGGACCTGGTGGTCACCGATCAGAATATGCCGAAGATGACCGGCATGGATCTTATTGATAAAATAAGGAGGATTCGCACCGATATTCCGATCATATTAGCGACCGGTTACAGTGAAAATATCTCAGCCCATGACTTTGTCAGCCTCAATATCTCCGCCATGCTCCACAAACCGACCCCCATGAACAAGCTGGTGGAATACATTCAGAAAACGCTGAAAGAACCAAAACCCTCCTCATAGGCACCCCGTCTTCGAACAGTGCGCCCGGAGTTTGCCTTATCTGTACAAATCCGGGACGTCTGAGACAACTTGCAATGTTTCGTAATAGGCAACAATCCCCTGACCAGTTGTGAACAAACACTCCCGGCCCCAGTGGCCACGTCGGCGACTTTACCAGACCGCCCGTAACCCCTTACTCTTCCGAACCTGATCGATCCTTCGCTCCAGATCAACCCGCCAGCTCGCATGGATCCTGGCAGCAGACGGCGCAATAAGTTCGGGCAGACCATACACCAGACGGTCCGCCGCCCGGCTGGCCTCAATGACCGCTTCGATCGACCGGGCGCCGAATTTATATTCGGCCAGCAGCAGACGGAGTAAAAGGCCCGAGGTCTTACGCGCCGCTGTTTTCCAATGGGTCTGCATCTGGTGGGCAATAATAAAGGCCCGTTTCAGCAAAATACGGCGTAGCTCTTCCAGCTCCTCCTCCGTGGCTGAATCGCGGAGCAGATGTTCGGCTATTTCAATACCGTCAATATCAAGGACCACCCGCAGACGACTCATAAAATCCGGAATCTTCAAAGTCTTGGTCATCTCCAGCTCTTTGACATCGGCGGGATGCAGTAATTTTTCCATATCGGTGTAGCTGGCCTTGACGCCGCCTGCAAAGACAAAGACAGCCCGGCCGATATGATACGGAATACCATGGACATAGGTGACCCCATCCTGCATGGCTGGAAGAAAGTAACGCAGGTAACCAAATTCATTATCGTCGTATCGGCAGTCAAATTCATCCCAGAATGCAATCGGCACCTTACCTCGGGCCACGGATGCGCGGATGGGATCTATGGCGGAATTTATCTCATCGGGACCGGCAAACTGGGTCAGGTTGAACTCAAAAAAATCAAAAGGATTTCCGGAAACATTTTTCGAAATAACCTCGGCCACCTGCTTGACGGCAAAGGATTTGCCGGAGCCGGGCGGGCCGAACACACCGATGCACAACGGCCGCAGAACACTTGATTTGGAAACATAGGAATCCATCACGTTATGCAGAGTGATGACGGGATCTATTTCGGCCGGATCAGTAGTGCGTAAATGCCCTAACTGGAAGATGGGCAGATTGTTAAAACCCGTACCCCGGTTCACCTCTTCCTTGAGATAGTGTAACACGGAGACGATGATATCAAGATAATCATATCCCAGACCGCCGTTCTCACGAACCGGGGGCAGCAAGGGAATGCGAAAAAACGATCGCAGCGCTTTTTTCTTTTCTTCATTCCAGATCTGGCCGGCAACCAATTCGAGTGTGGAATCAAAATCAGCTGAAAATGCCGGAAGTTCAACAAAGGTTGGATCTTCACAGTTTTCCAGAAATGAGCAGGGAGAACCGTCCGGATAGGTGGAGGAAAAATCCAGGTCCGGAAACTCCAGGCCGTCATTAAAGGCATAGCCGTTCTGAGAGAGAACATCCCAGTTCAACAACACTCGTTTGGAAAGATCGTAGAAACAGTTGCGCGAAAAAGAAAACCCGTCAAAACGAAGGGCATCCATGGTCAGCATGGAGGTGACCATGGTATCATAGCAGGGTACGGACCCTCGCTGACGCGGAGAACTTTTTTCGGGCAGGCACCCTTTTCGGTAGCGAAAAAAGGAACCATCCGGCCCCACGTAAAGAATGCCGTGCGGAAACATTTCGACGACAATATGACAGAAGAAACGATTATTGGGGCTATCCCAGAGCCCGACTTCCCGAGTCCGTAGAGCACGCAGACACATGGCAACAATACTTTCCCAGTTGACCGAACTGTCCATCTCCATACGCGTTGTCTCAAGATCGGACAGGCGACAGAACAGGGTAAATCGATCACCCAGTTTTCTCGCCCATTGTTGCCAGTGGGCCACGGAAATGCCCATGGCGATACACCAGAGACCGGGATTCATTTCCACGATCTCATCACTGATATGGGGCGGCACTCCCGAATCATCGATCAGAACAATGCCGTTATTATTACTCAAGACAGCACGATTTTCGTCGGTAAGGACTAAATGGTCTTTATGAAAACCGCGCCCCTCAGCGGGAAGAATCTGGTTGACCATAAACCAGCCCTGTTCTCTCCTGTCCCTGTCCTCGGCACGCCTCTG
>DRLX01000057.1 GCA_011322715.1 Desulfobulbaceae bacterium | reverse complement strand
TGGAAGCGGAGACAAAGACGGAAAATCAGTTCCGCAAGACGGTTTTATGCTCGAAAAAACGTTCTTAAATTACTTTAGCATGGGCCGGATATCCCGTCAACTGATCTCCGGGAAACTTGTCGGCAGTTTTCCCGCCCCCCGCAAGATCACTCATTCTTTCGACCGTGTTTCCTTTCCGGCGGGATCGTCCTAACACGCATATTTCACAAGCATTCTGCGGTAAGAGCCGAAAACACACTACCTGCCGAGTTACACCGCAAAAAAGGTTCCTCGAAATATTTCAATATATCTGCGAATCTTTTTACACTATTCCTCGAAGGTCTCACTTCGTTCGCTATCTGCAATCATGACATTTTCAAACCTTTCGCAACGACCTTTATGAAATATGCGGCCCAAAAGATGCTCCTATGGGAACGGATGATAAATCCATCTCTTGCTTCCTGTAGAATTTCTTTGCAAAATCATCGTTTTTTTTATATCTGTTATATTTTTTAGTTCAGCTCAATGTTGGAAGAGATTAGGTTTTCCGGTGAGTATTTCCACCCTGCGGCTGAACATTATCGTGCAATCGGGAAGAAAAACCATGAAAAACCATCTGTTAGCATTAAAATATTTCAACAAACAACAGTTGCAGTCACTCATTGTTCGGGCAATTATGCTGAAAAATGAGTCTGCAGACGATATACTCCACAATCAGCTGACCGGAAAAACAGCCTGCCTGCTGTTTGAAAAGCCCTCTACCAGGACCCGGGTTTCTTTTGAGGCCGCCATGTACGGCATGGGCGGACAGGTTATTTTTATGTCCACCAGGGATTCCCAGCTCGGCAGGGGGGAACCGTTAAAAGACACTGCCCGGGTACTGGCCCGGTATGTGGACTGCATCGTTGTCCGCACCTTCGGCCAGGACGTGGTTGCTGAACTGGCCGAATATTCCACGGTCCCGGTTATAAATGCGCTGACCGACCTGTATCATCCCTGCCAGATCCTCAGTGACCTGATGACCGTGATCGAGCAGAAGGGAGCGCCTGAAAATCTGAAAATCGTCTGGCTCGGCGACGGCAACAACATGGCCAACACCTGGATTGAAGCGGCCTCAATTTTCGGCTTTTCCCTGACCCTTGCCTGCCCGGAAGGATATGACCCGGACCAGACCATCCTTAAGGAAGCACAACAGCGCGCGCAACGACCGATAACTCTCCTGCGTGATCCGAAGGAGGCAATCGCAGACGCCGACGTGATCAACGTTGATGTCTGGGCCTCCATGGGCCAGGAAGAGGAGCAGGAACAACGGCTTGCCGTTTTCCAGCCTTATCAGCTAAGCAGCGAACTGCTCAGCCTTGCCGCCGATGATGCGGTGGTCCTGCATTGCCTGCCGGCGCACCGGGGAGAGGAGATTACGGAAGAGGTTCTGGAAGGCCCGCAATGCGTGGCCTTTGATCAGGCGGAAAATAAAATGCATATCCACAAGGCCATCCTGGAAAGATTCATCAACGGCGGGATGGAGCAATAATTTACTTATTTTATCCGGCGTATAAACCGGCTGAAGGAAAATATACACCATGACTATCGATAAAATCGTTCTTGCCTACTCGGGCGGACTGGACACCTCGGTTATTCTCAAATGGCTGGCCGAAGAATATCAATGCCCGGTCATCGCCTATGCCGCAGATGTCGGTCAGCACGAGGACTGGGATGCGGTTCGGGAAAAAGGCATGGCGACCGGTGCTGAAAAGGTCATTATTTCCGACCTTAAGGAAGAGTTCGTCCGGGATTATATCTTCCCGGCTTTCCGGGCCAATGCCATTTATGAGGGGTCCTATCTGCTGGGCACCTCCCTTGCCCGGCCGATCATTGCCAAAGAGCAGGTACGAATCGCCGAAGAGGAAGGGGCAACCAGCGTCAGTCATGGGGCGACCGGTAAGGGGAACGATCAGGTCCGCTTTGAACTGACCTACCTGGCCCTCAATCCGAAGCTGCGGATTATTGCACCCTGGCGCATATGGGACCTCAACTCCCGTAACCGGTTGATCGCCTTTGCCAAAGAGCACGACATTCCGGTGCCGGTGACCAAAAAAAATCCTTACAGTTCGGATGAGAATCTGCTCCACATCAGCTTTGAGGGCGGGATACTGGAAGATCCCTGGAATGAACCCGACGAGGCGATGTTCAAGCTTTCGGTTTCGCCGGAAAAGGCACCGGACAAACCCACCTACGTCGAAATGATGTTTGAAGGCGGCACGCCGGTGGCCATAGATGGGGAACGGTTAGGGCCGGTGGAACTGATGACACGTCTCAACACCCTGGGCGGAGCCAATGGAATCGGTCGGCTGGATATGGTGGAGAACCGCTTTGTCGGCATGAAATCACGCGGGGTGTACGAAACGCCCGGCGGCACCATTTTACGTATCGCCCACCGGGATCTGGAAACCATCACCCTGGACAGGGAGGTGCTTGACATCCGCGATTCACTGGTGCCACGCTATTCCAAGCTGATCTACAACGGTTTCTGGTTCTCGCCGGAAATGCGACTGTTACAGAAAACCATGGATACGGCCCAGGAACCGGTGAACGGTGTTGTCCGTCTCAAGCTGTACAAGGGCAACTGTACCCCAGTGGGTCGCAAATCCGATAATTCACTGTATTCTGAGGCATTTGCCACCTTTGAAGAGGACGAGGTCTACAACCAGAGTGATGCCGGCGGTTTTATCCGCCTCAACTCTCTGCGTCTGCAGATACAGGCATTGAACAGGAAATAGTAATGGGCGCAACGCAGGACAGCGGATTAAAAACAAAAAAATCTGAAAAGCTCTGGGGTGGACGATTTTCCGAGACCACCGCCGCGTCGGTGGAGGCCTTTACCGAATCGATCAGCTATGACCATCGGCTGTACCGGCATGACATCATGGGTTCCAAGGCCCATGCCCGCATGTTGGCCCAACAGGGATTGATCACGGAAGAGGAACGGGATGCCATCCTCGGAGGGCTGAGTGAAATCCAGGCCGAGATCGAGGCGGGTACGTTTGAATTCAAGCCCGAGCTTGAAGACATTCACATGAACATAGAGCAGGCCCTCACCGACCGGATCGGAGCAGCCGGAGCCAAGCTGCACACCGCCCGCAGCCGCAATGACCAAATTTCACTTGATCTCCGGCTCTATCTCCGTGATGAGGCCGCCGGGCTTGACCGGTTACTGCGCGCGGTGCAACGGGGATTCGTCACACTTGCCCGCACCTATCTCGGCTCCGTCATGCCTGGATACACACACATGCAGCGGGCACAGCCGGTGCTGTTGTCCCATCACCTGCTGGCCTATTATGAGATGTTTTCCCGTGACCGAAGTCGCCTGAAAGACTGCGCCCGGCGGATGAATCTTTCGCCCCTGGGAGCTGCGGCCATGGCTGGTACGGGGCTGCCGATCGACCGGGAATCCGTGGCCGAGGAGCTGCACTTTGACGGGGTGACGGCAAACTCCATGGACAGTTCCGGTGATCGCGATTTCGCCCTGGAATTTTTATTTGCACTCAACCTTATCCAACTACACCTCAGCCGACTGGCCGAGGAGTTGGTTCTCTGGTCGAGCAAGGAATTTTCCTTTGTCGGCATAGGTGATCGTTACTGTACCGGCTCCTCGATCATGCCGCAGAAAAAAAACCCCGACATTCCCGAACTGATCCGGGGAAAAACCGGCCGAGTTACCGGGGCGCTGGTCTCGCTCCTGATGACGATGAAGGGGCTGCCGCTCACCTATAACCGCGACCTGCAGGAAGACAAGGAACCGGTTTTCGACGCCCTGGATACGGTCAAGGCCGGACTTTCGATTACGGCGGAACTGCTGCACAACACCACGTTTAACACGGACCGGTTGCAACAGGCAACCCGGGGCGGTTTTATGACAGCCACAGATTTGGCCGATTACCTGGTGAAAAAAAATATTCCCTTTCGAAAAGCCCATGGTATCGTCGGCGGAGTAGTGGCCCATTGTCAGAAGAGGGATATTGAACTTACCGACCTGAGTCTTGTTGAGCTGCAGAAATTTTCTCCGACCATTGAAGAGGATATTTTCGACGTTCTTTCGGTGGAGGGTTCCGTCAACAGTCGGATTTCCACCGGGGGTACTGCGTTGATCCAGGTGGAACGAGCCCTGGAAATCGCCGAACAACAACTGGAAGAATTATAATGAGAACACCCAAGACCTGCTTGAGCTTTTTCATCTCCGTACTGAGCGCTATAGTCCTGCTTCTCTCCTTAAACGGCTGCGGCTTCAAAAACAAGCCCATCCCCCCCCAGCAGGTGGTGCCCAAGGCCATTACCGATCTCCGCTACCAATTGAATGATAAGGGTGTGACCCTGTCATGGAGCTATCCGATAGAGACGGTCACCGGCCGAGATATAACCGAGATTTCAAGCTTTGAAGTTTATCGGGCCGTTGTCCCGGCTGATAAATACTGTGAAACATGTCCTATTCCTTGGGGGCGGTCAGTGAACATCCCCGGCGGCGCGGTACCCGATGAGGGCAAAAAGACCGCCATCTATGAAAGCTCGCTGTTGCGGCCCGGTAATATGTACTTTTTCAAGGTGCGCAGCACGGCCGGCTGGTGGGCCGAATCGGCGGACTCCAATATCGTCTCATTTCTCTGGAATATCCCGGCCATGGCACCTGAGGGGTTGCAGGTCCGGGTAGCCGACAAGGCCATTACCCTGAGCTGGCAGCCGGTCACCATGCACCGTGACGGCTCTCCGGTCACTGAGAAAGTTGAGTATCAGGTCCTGCGCAGCGAAGGCGGCGGCACCTTTACCCCGGTCGGCAAGCCCGTAAATGGAACGACATTTACCGATACAACCACGAAAAACGGCAGAAAGTATCTCTACAAGGTGCAGTCTCTTTCCGTCTACGAGCAGGCGGTTGTCGGCGGTGGTGAGAGCAAGGTTATAAGCGCCGCCTCCGTGGACAGAACTCCTCCGGCCAGGCCCACCGGCGTGCATGTGGTCCGCACCGCCAACGCCGTCAAAATCTTTTGGGAACCTGTTCATACAAACGATCTGCATGGATATCGCATCTATCGTCGCGCAGCCGGAAAGAAGAAACCGGTCGGAATAGGCACTGTCAACGCTCCCTATGTCATGTTTACCGATACAAAGCCGCCGCAGAATGCAGAGCGCGTCTATTACTCGGTGTCCAGTATTGACAATCGTAAACCGGCCAATGAAAGTGCCAGGTCGCAGGAGGCTATGGTAATACTGCAATAACACGGGACAATTACCGTTTCAAATCCAAGAGATGAAAAAAATGTAAAGACATATGCATCACTTCCATTATACAAATAACGAACTCTACTGTGAAAACGTCCCTGTATCCGAGATAACGGCCAAGCTGGGTACCCCTTTGTATCTGTACAGCAGGGCAACGCTTATGCGCCATTTCCAGACATTTGACG
>DRLX01000056.1 GCA_011322715.1 Desulfobulbaceae bacterium | reverse complement strand
GGGCGCACCGTTGAGCACCAGCATATCGGCCCCGGGTTTCAGTCGGTCGGCAAGCTCTCCCAACCGCATTCCCTCTGTAAAGGGGTAGTCGCGTTCGTTGACTTTCAGCATGGATTCAGCCCACCTTATAGGTCAGGGGAGGGATGTGTTCTTCCGCCTCCACCGTACAGTTATGCAAAACACTGTGGGCCCCGATCACGGCCCGCTCGCCCAACGTACATTTCTGCAGGACCACCCCTGTTTCCAGCAGTGTGTTTTGGCCGATGGTTGAGTTGGCGGTCACCTGGACGCCTGCATGGATGATGGTGTCCCTGCCGATTTCGGTTTCCGGGTCAAGGAGAATGGTTTCCGGGGAGTACATGGTCACTCCGCTCAACATGACGGCGCGGTTATGACGCATTTGCAGCTCCGCATGGGCCTGGGCCAGTTCAATCCTGGAATTGACGCCAAGGACATCGATGGCATGGGGATGGAAAAACTTATGGACCGCATGCCCCTGCCTCCCGGCAATTGCTATAATATCGGTTAAATAGACCTCTCCCTGGCTGTTGTCCGTGCCCACCTGCTGCAAGGCATCAAAGAGAAATGACCGTTCAACAAGATAGATGCCGGTATTGATCTCCCGTATCTGCCGCTGTTCGTCGGTGGCGTCCTTCTGTTCGACAATGCGGGTAATGTTGCCATTTTTGTCACAGATAACGCGACCGTAGCCAAAGGGATCATCAAGTACGGTGGTCATGAGGGTGACGGTTGCGCCGCTCTTTTGGTGTTCATCGAGCATTTTTCGCAGGGTTTCGGAGCGGATAAGCGGGGTGTCACCGCACAGGATCATGATCTGGCTGCTCTCTTCACAGGTCTTTTTCGTACAGAGTACGGCATGGCCGGTGCCGAGCTGTTCCTTCTGGATAACGGGTTGATGGGCATACTGATCAATGTCGGCCAGGACTTTTTCCCGCTGATGACCGACAATAACGGCAATCCGTTCAATGTCGGCCCCAATTACCGCATCAAGGACATGATGGAGCATGGGCTTGAAAAAGACCTCATGCAGGACCTTGGCACGATTTGATTTCATGCGGGTTCCCTTGCCGGCGGCAAGGACAACGGCGATGGTCTGGTTGTGCATAATGTTTTCCCTGTATAACTGTTTCTCTAAGGCGGGTTTTGCCCGCAACCCAGGCCCGTAGGAGCGGCTTCAGCCGCCCTTTTTTATGGTTATCATGATCATTCACAGCTCTGACAGGCGAATAAATCCGCCCCTACAGCACGTGCAATAATTATGCTGCACGTGAAAAATAATAAGGCAACATGCTAATATGAGTACTTTTTCAACTTAAATTTTTCTCGGAGTCTACGCTTACCTGTGTTTTATGACAGGAATTCAAAAGTAAGGCTCTAAGCCCTGTAATTTTCAGCCATCAGGCCTATTTCCCCGGCAAGTCGCTGCCGCAGTTTTTTCGGGTGGAGTATTTCCGCCTGGGCGCCGAATTGCAGTACCTTCATGATCAGTTCCCTGTCATCGGCAATGGGCAGGGTAAGCCGTATCCCACCCTGTTCGTTTTCGATTTTCTGTTGTTCATGCCATATCTGATGACGGACGATCTCGGCCGCTGTACCGGTGAATCGGATGGTTGCCCTGGATGTGGCCGGTCCTTTGAAGATACCGAAACTTGCCTGCAACCAGTCGTCATTGTTGTCCTGGTGGTGTTGACTGATCGCTACCGGGAGCTGCCGGGCCTCCTGCATGCGGGCCAGGTGGAACATGCGGCGGTCGTTTTTTGTCATGCACCAGGCCAGCAGATACCAGCGACCCTGGTAATTGACAAGTCTCAGGGGTTCGACTTTGCGCCTGCTTATGCGGCCGGTTCCGGCGCGATAGATCATCTGCAACTGTTGTTGTTCCCTGAGAGCGGCCAGCACAGTGGCAAATACCTCGCTGTTGATCAGTTCCTTTTCCACCCATTCACAGTAGATCAGATCAGCCATGTTGCGCCGGCCCGGAAAAAGAGCTTCCCGCAGATGCTGTTTTATTCCGGCAAGTTCGGGAAGTTCACTCAGCCCTGTCTCTTCGGCCATGTTGCCGAGAAGACCGAGAATCATGGTCATGGCCGGACTGTTTTCAAAGGGGAGGCGGAAATCATCCCTGGTGTAGTAAAAGCCGTTTTTCCTGGTATCAAATTGCAGTGGCGCCAGCAACCGCTCGCGCAGGTAGGCAATGTCCCGGTGGGCGGTGGCCTGTGAAATTTCAAATTCACTGATCAGGTGGCTGGTGTTGGGGTAGCGACCGGAGCGAATTCTGCCATGGAAAAAATAGATACGTTCAAGTACGGACATGCTCGGACACCGGTTCATCCTGTTGGGGGAATTTGTTGAGTCGTCTCATCGTACTCTGGTGATGGAAAAAAAATGAAAAAAAAGCAGGGACTGTCACTATATGACAGGTCACCTCTGGTAGAGTCAAGGAAAATAATAAAAAGGGACTGGTTGCCCTGATAAGCCAGCACTGCTGACCAGGTAGGGAAGGTCGCGAAAACTCCGGATTGCCGGCCACAGAAAACAATGAAAAACATGGAATTATGTGTTTACCAGAGGAGGTCTCCATGCAATACAAGATGATCGTACGACAGACAATGTTTGGTTTTTCACTTCGAAAAAACGGAAAATTAAAACTTTGTTCCGTCCGCTTTTTACGTGAGAGTGTTATGCGAAAGAAGGGAGACCGGCTTCTGGTCAGCAGTGATGGCCGCCTGGAGTATTTTATCAGCGGCAAAACGCCTGTTGCCCGGCTTACCGGAGAGCAGTTTTGTTTTGCCATCCAGGCGGCCCGTTTTTTCGGCTGTCTGCCCGATCAGAAAAATCTTCCCATCTGGTTGTGGACTGAGAGCGCAGACCTTGGTAAGGGTTTTGGCATCTCAGCGCCATGCCTTCGGCAGAGGAGGGAAGAGGCCTGTTGTTCATAAAGATCCGGACAGTTTCCCGGCCGGATCTTTATGGTTGCGAGATAATGCTCCGGTGTTGCTTTTGATGTCTTTTACCTGCGCAGGCCATGCATTGTGTTGCCGGCCTGTGGCGGCTTGGTGGATTTGTTCAACAAATCGCCTGTTTCGACCAGCCGGATAAATTCCGCCCTGTATCCCTCATCATCGGCACCCCTGGCCTTTTTTGCCAGGGTGAGCACCTGTTCAAAATCGAAATCGCCTGAGAATGGTGAATGTTCGAGAATCATGCCGAGGGCGGCAACAGCGGCGGCAAAACGGAAGTCGTCACTTGTCCGGGCAAGAGATGTCTCCCTGTCCTCGACGGATTTGCTCAGAAGAACGGATTTGTTGCTGTTGAGAGGCTTGTAGCGAAGTTTGATGGTCATGATTTCGTCCTGATATTTTGTCTGCGCTGTTTTAGAAATTTTTTGGTATTTTAACGGATCAACCGAGGGAACCTCATTGGAGCCTGCGGGAATGAGTTCATACAGGGCGGTGACCGTATGGCCGACCCCTATTTCTCCGGCATCTTTGCTGTCGTTGTTGAAATCCTCATCGGCCAGGGCCCTGTTTTCGTAACCGATGAGCCGGTAGGCGGCAACCTTGACCGGATTAAATTCAATCTGCAGTTTGACGTCCCTGGCCAGGGTGAACATGGTGCCGCTCATCTCCTTGACCATGACCTTTTTGGCCTCCAGCAGGTTGTCGATATAGGCATAATTGCCGTTCCCCTTGTCCGCCAGAATTTCCATGGTGTCGTCATGATAGTTGCCCATGCCGAAGCCGAGAACGGTGAGATAGATGCCGGATTTTCTTTTTTCTTCGATGAGTCGTTGTAATTCGCCTCTGCTGGTAATGCCGACGTTAAAGTCCCCGTCAGAGGCCAGGATAATTCGATTATTTCCCCTCGGCATATAGACCTGTTGTGCCAGCTTGTAGGCGGTGATTATACCGCTGGATGCGTGGGTGGATCCGCCTGCGCCCAGGGCGTCGATGGCAGCCATAATTTTCTTCTGTTCGGATCCGGTTGTCGGCGTAAGGACAACGCTGTCCATACCCGCATAGACGACCATGGAGACCCGGTCATCCTTGTCCAACTGCCGAACAAGCATTTTCATGGCCTTTTTTAACAGCGGCAGTTTGTTGGCCGCAGCCATGGATCCGGAAACATCGACCAGAAAGACCAAATTGGAGGGAGGGAGATTCTTTTTTGCGATATTTTTGGCTTTTATACCGATACGAACAAGTTTATGGCCTTCTTTCCATGGACATGGCCCCACCTCGCCGGTGACGGAAAAGGGATGTTTGCCAGCTGGTTCCGGATAGGAGTAATGAAAATAATTGACCATCTCCTCAATACGGACCGCCCCGACGGGCGGTAAGTCTCCCTGATTGATAAATCGCCTGATATTACTATAAGATGCAGTATCCACATCAATGGAAAAGGTGGAGAGAGGATCATTGTTGGTGGCGACAAATCCGTTTTCCGTCATTGCATTGTAGGATTCTCTGTTCCGGATCGGTGGTATCCACATGCCTTCTTCCGGGGCAGGCATTGTTCTACCCAATATGGGCTGATATGCACCCGGCATGCTTTTTACTTGAAGTTCCGCCATATTGCGTTGCCGGATTTTTCTTGTCGGCAGGGTTGTTTTGTCGGCAACGGATGTGTTTTGTTTATGGATGGGCACCTTGACCGACCCGGTTGTGTTGGTAGTATTATTTGTTGGTTGTTCGCCGGGAGTTGAGCAACCGAAGAGGGCGAGTATACAAACCGCGATGATACATTGTTGACGACCTGTCATGGTAATCCTCCTTGAGCTTTATCGTTT
>DRLX01000055.1 GCA_011322715.1 Desulfobulbaceae bacterium | reverse complement strand
TCGAACAGATATTGGAGAGAGGCAAAATATTATTGACCGTTTCACCAGCAAGACTGGTTCGGCACTACTAGCACTCAATCCAAAAGCTGCCGGTACCGGACTTAATATCACCGCCGCAAACCATGTCATCCACTATAACCTTGAATGGAACCCGGCCACTGAGGACCAGGCGTCAGCCAGGGCATATCGACGTGGACAGGAACGGCCCGTCACGATTCACAGACTGTTTCTGACGGGCACCGTTGAAGAAACCATCAATGAAAGACTGGAACGAAAACGGGAAATTGCAGATTCAGCAGTAGTCGGAGTCACTGGAAAGGACTCAGATTATCAGGACATTATGAATGCATTACGCATTTCACCAAGGGGGCAAGACTAATGGAAGGGACACAAGCCATTACCAAAACACTAAGTGCCAATGATTCTGGAGAAACAGGTGCTCACCAGGCGGGTATTCTTGTTCCGAAGGAACAGGACATTCTGGACTTTTTCCCTCCGCTGGGTACGGAAGAAAAAAACCCGAGACACCATTTGCCGTTTTATGACAATACCGGAACACGGTGGATATTTGCCTTTATCTACTACAACAACCGGTTTTTTGGTGGGACGAGAAATGAATTCCGGTTGACCCGAATGACACCGTATTTCAAGGGTAATAATCTGGTTGCCGGTGATGAACTCATCCTTGAGCGTGATAAAGATGGCAGACGATTGATCAGATACAAACGCAGCAAAAAGGCAGGCATCGGGAAAGATGGAGTGCTCCGGTTAGGCTCGCAATGGAAAGTAATTGAAATTTAAGGGGATACAAAAATGAATGAAACGATGGAGGTTCTTCCTGATCCGGAACGGATGATTGAAGGCCTACGGGACACAGGATATGACTTTAATACAGCGATGGCGGATATCATCGATAATTCGATCGCTGCTGAAGCAACAAGGATCGATATTACTATTGGCAGCGATTTCCGGGGAAATATCAGAATCGCCATCGCCGACAACGGTTATGGCATGAATCACGACGGCTTGATCAATGCCATGAAATACGGATCAGACCGTCGTCCCAGTGCAGCCAGCCTTGGAAAATTCGGTCTTGGACTAAAAACAGCATCTACTTCCTTTTGCCGAAATCTAACTGTCATATCAAGAGACGATGGTGGCCAGCCTGCTCGTCAGGCAAGGTGGGATCTGGATCATGTGGCTGATGAACAAAAATGGGAGTTGTTACTTTCTGATTCTCCCGATGAGGAAAGCCTTGATCACCTGGAAAAGGTCGCACCCGGAGAAGCGGGAACAATAGTTGTCTGGACAAAAGTGGATCGGTTGATACCGGACTATCAAAAGCCGAATGGACCTCATGCTAAAAAGGCACTCAAAAGAAAAATAGATGGATTGGTAGATCATGCTGCCATGGTCTACCAGCGTTTTCTTGATCCAAAAGATTCCCGTGCAGAAAATATCGGGTTAACAATTAATGATGTCGCTGTGCAGGCTTGGGATCCATTTTGCAAGGGATTATCTGATCTTGCCGGTTCTGAAGATATGACTGTGGGAACAGGTGCGGGAAACGAAGCTGAGTTTTCAGTACGTGCCTGGATACTGCCAAGAAAAGAAGAATTCCCGGATGAGGATACATTAAAAAAAGCCAAACTCAGCAATGACAAGCAAGGGATATACATCTACCGTGAGAACCGCTTGATACACAGTGCCGACTGGTTAAAGATGTTTGCCAAAGAACCTCACGGTTCGTTGCTGAGAGCCGAGTTTTCATTCGATCATCGCCTTGATGAAGCATTCCATATTGATATTAAAAAATCCAAGATCATTCTCAACGATGACTTGTGGAACTGGCTCAAGGATGAGTTTCTGACCGCCCCCAGAAGGGAAGCAAATAATCGTTATCGGAAAGGAATCAGGAAAGCCGCAAAAAAGAAAGCAGACAACTCACATCATTCATCAAACAACAATATCAAATCAAAGGAACATGAACTCGATGCAGCCAATGTAGAGGTACTAAATCCAGATACCGGGGAGTGTGAAGTCAACAACAAGCAAGGGCGATTTAAAATCAAGCTCAAGGTCAGTAGAGCCCTGAAACCGGGAGAAGTATTTATCCAGCCGGTCGATGGCCTTGACGACAATATACTGTTTGAGCCAGGCATTATCGATGGTCATAAAGCCGTCAGGATCAACACGGCTCATCCCTACTATCACAAGGTCTATGTTCCAAACCTGTCATCTGGTGTAACCATTCAGGGCATGGATTCTCTGGTCTGGGCGCTCTGTGTTGCGGAATTAAGCACCAACATTGATGAAACCTCAGAGCACTTCAAGGAAATGCGCTTTGAGCTTTCGCGTCTGTTAAGGAAGCTGGTAGCAGACTTACCTGAACCGGATATGGAAAATGAAGAGCCAGCTTGATCCTGCGCATATAGCTCATGTTTTATCACAGGATTACGGCGTGGTACTTGAAGGTCGATCCGGGCGCAATGAATCTGGCTTTGAGTATCTGGAGCTCTCACCAGCAGAGCTTCACAACAGTAACGGTTTCAGAATAATCCTTACTCTGGGGTGGCGAAGCCTGGAGGCCCGCTTTGTGCATGGTTCCTATGCAGCAGACCTTATTGAGGCAATGGGAAATTCTACTCTGGTAGAGAAGGGTATTTTTTCTGATCTGGTCACCAAAAACCTGAATGATGGTGCAACATTCAGAATGATCATTAACGGTAACAATACAGACCCGGTACAGCCTGCGCTGTGGCCCACCGAATGGACTCGCCTCTCACTGGAATTGAAAAAATCACCGTTAGCGATCAACACTGAAGACCCTGATGAAACGGAGAAAGCAGTTATTCATTGGGGTAGCCGTTTTCTCGCCTGTATTCTAAACCTGATCCCCCTTGAAGAAAATGGCAATGCATCCGGAACGGATATAACAGGTCTACCAGAGGGCGCTAAAACCAGAATCGAGGTTAATCGCTATGAACGCAACCATCTGAACCGGGAAACCTGCCTTCAGATACATGGAGATAGCTGCAAGGTCTGTGAAATTTCCTTTGGTTCTTTATATGGTGAAATTGGCAAAGGCTTTATTCATGTCCACCACACGACACCAGTATCCGGAATCGGCCATAATTACCAGATAAATCCAGTCACTGATCTGATACCGGTATGTCCCAATTGCCACGCCATGATGCATAAACGAAATCCTCCTTATTCTGTTCAGGAGCTGAAAGACATCAGGACAAGTCAGCAGTTATATCCCGGCTCAACAAGAGAGCTGGCAAAAGTGGCTGAGAATATCGGGCGGTATGCCCAGGGCAGGCATTCTATTCCGGAAGAACGAGAAGGGGAGTAACCAGGACCCATCCAAAATCAGAAAAAGGTACCAGCCTAACGGTCAACCATCCCTAACCAGATCGTATGCCGGGCACCTTTACGGCCATGGGCAAAAGCCTTGACCTCCTCGACCTTGAAACCACAATGCCCGAATTTACGGCGGAAATCAGGATCTGCACCTGCCGACCAATAAGCAAGAATGCCTTTGGGATTTAATGCCTTGCGAACCGCATGGATGCCTTGTGCCGTATATAACCAATGGTTACTTTTTTTAGTCAACCCTTCAGGCCCGTTATCCACATCAAGTGCAATTACGTCGTAGCGATAATTTTCGCGACGCAACCATTCCGCCACATCCACGATTTGAATATCGGTACGAACATCCTCCAGCGGGCGTCCGCTAAAATC
>DRLX01000054.1 GCA_011322715.1 Desulfobulbaceae bacterium | reverse complement strand
TCGACCATGCCGGCACCTGCAGTTGTGCATGCGGCAAAAAAGATCATTCCCGTACAGCCTGCTGAGCATATTGCGAAATCCCTGCCTTCTGATTCTCTGCATCCACGAGCGAAAAAACAAGAGGGTAGGAAGTTGCCGCCAAAAACTCCGGCAACGAAGGCTGAATCCGGGCCTCCCGGGAGCAAGGGAAAATGGAATATTTCCTCGTTTCAGGTCGATCGGATTGACGGCAAATCCAGATTTCATGATTTTGATCTTCCCCTTCCTCTGATGCGGGCCATTGCCGACCTTGGCTTTGAGTATTGTACGCCTATCCAGGCCAAGGCCCTTCCCGACGCCCTGGCCGGTAAAGATCTTGTCGGCAGGGCCAGCACCGGTACCGGTAAAACAGCGGTCTTTTTGATAGCATTGCTCACAAAACTTCTTCAAGAAAAACGTTCTCCCCGACCGGGAACACCGCAGGCTTTGATCATCGCTCCGACCAGGGAGCTTGTCATGCAGATAGCAAAAGACGGACACCTGCTTGCCAGGTATACGCCGTTTCGTATTATTGCGGTCTATGGTGGGACCGATTACCAGGGACAGATCCATCGACTTGAAAAGGGAAGGGCCGACATAGTGGTGGCAACACCGGGCCGTTTGCTCGATTTTGTCGGGAAAAGAGTAGTGCGGCTGCATCAGGTGCGGACAATGATTATTGATGAGGCGGACCGGATGCTTGATATGGGTTTTATCCCCGATGTCAGAAGAATTATCGGCAGGACGCCGAAAAAACAGGATCGACAGACCATGCTTTTTTCGGCGACAATAACCCCTGACGTCAAACGTCTTGCCGAACAATGGTGTGTGAATCCGATTTCTCTTGAGACCGAACTTGAGCAGATGACGGTGGATACGGTTGAACAGATCGTCTATATGACCACCACCGCTGAAAAATATAATGTTTTATACAATACCATTGTCTCTGCAAAACATGAGCGGATTATAGTGTTTACCAACATGAAAAGTGAGGCGAAAAGACTCTATGATCGTCTGCGGAGCAATGACATACAATGCGCTTTGCTCACAGGTGATGTGCCCCAGCAGAAACGAATGGCCAGGCTGGAAAGCTTTCGGTCCGGACGTGTGGAGGTGATGATTGCCACCGATGTTGCCGGTCGCGGTATCCATATTGACGGCATCAGTCATGTCTTTAATTATACCCTACCTTATGAGCCGGAAGATTATGTCCATCGCATCGGTCGAACGGGACGGGCGGGCAACTCAGGTATCTCCATCAGTTTTGCCGATGAGGAAGGGGCTTTTTATCTCCCGGAGATTGAGGAATTTATCGGACGATCTCTCCCCTGCGTCCAGCCGGAAGAAGCACTGCTTGTGCAGCCACCTCCCGGACGCTCCCCCAGGAAGCCGGTCCGTCGGGGAAGAGGAAAAAAGAGAAGACGGCGATGATCATGCCGTCTTGTTATATGTAAGTTCCGTACCCGTCCGGTACGGAATGTTTGGGATGCGTTAATATAGGCATCTGATATGGAAAGATTTGTTTTGATTGCCGTCAACAGTTGACCGCTATAGCGGTATCTACTGCCGGCAGACATTCGCTATTGGCTGCCGGCGGTTTTGTCGTTTCTTCAGAATACCAATCCAGGCCGATACCGACCGGATTGTCAGTGGAAGAAAGAGTAGCAATCGCTGCGCTTCGACCCGCTGCCGTGTTCGTTTCCGAATACCAGTCTTGGCCAATGCCTGCTTCGGCAACAACCGGTCCTGTAGGAATAACCGGTTCTATGGCGTTGGTTACGGAAGCGGTTTCTTCTGAAAACCAATCCATCCCGCTTACTGAGCCTGCCAATACACTGCTCGGAAGAGCGAACACCAGTAAGAATCCTAAGATAGCTATAATTTTTCGAGTTGTCATGATGGTCTCCTCTTTTGTATAAACGCCTTTTCCTTCACAGGCTGTGGCCTGTCACAAAACGTTTAGGGTGATGGCGATGAAAAAGCGTGCTGTCGGGACATCCTTTGTCATGAAGGTTGTGGACGCCTCAGTCTTGTAATTCTTTGTCGCTCATGGCATTTATAATTGGACAATCGGCCAAGGTTCTGTCCCGGGAGCAGGCCTCGAATAAAAGATTCAGGGCATCACGTATTTTTATCAGATCATCTATTTTTCGGTTGATATCTGTTAATTTCTGCTCCGTGTGTTTCATGATATCGCCGCAGGTTGATGTCGGGTCCGTCTGCAACTCAAGGAGCTCTTTAATCTCCCGCAGGGAAAATCCCAGCTCTTTAGCCCGCCTGATAAAGCGAAGACGATGTATCGTCGAAACCGGATATTGTCGATAACCTGATGCGTTTCTCGGTGGTGATTCTATCAGGCCACGCCGTTCGTAGAATCGAACCGTTTCAACTCCGATACCTGCCGACTCGGCAACCTTACCGATCATCATGGTCTTCATCACAACTCTTCTCCCTTTGTCTATACTATAATCCCTGTACTATACTACAGGGTCAAGGGGGAGGACTGCATTTTTGTGAAAAAAGAGAGAAAGTTTGGTTTTCCGAGAGAATATTAAGCGGTTGGAAGTATGGGGATTGGTGATCCGGTGGCAGGTGAAGAAATTTGCGGGGCTTTTTCAGGCGTTTGTTGTTTGCGTCCTTAATACTTCTTATTAAAATAGTCATCAAGGATTTTTCCGTGGTCAAAGACCAGGGGCGGCAGGGAGGCGCGGGTAAATATTTCTGCCTGCAGAGCGTCATCTGATCCATGGGGAGTGCCATCCGCCCGGGCGATGAATACGGTGG
>DRLX01000053.1 GCA_011322715.1 Desulfobulbaceae bacterium | reverse complement strand
GGGACATTTGATGCCGTACAGGGTAATGGTTCGGGTTTGCTCTTTCCTGGAGACAACAAGGGTGTCGCCGGTCAAAACCCGGAGTACCCTGCCGTTCCAGGCATGGGCGGGAGAAGCGGCAAAGAGGATCAGGGCGCATAAAAATCCGCCTGTTGTGATTGATGCAAATCCTCGTCCCGGACAGTGAACAGGAATCACCGGTTCAGCCCCTGGATTTATAAAAACTGCCGAATTCCTGGTCCATGCCGGTCACATGATCGCGTATCCAACCACTCAGCTCCTGCTGCAACAGGTTGATAAGTTCTGCACTCAGGCCGTCGGTAGCCAACTGTTGGTGTAGTTCACTAAAACGATGAACAAATTTTTTATGGGTTTCCTGCTGTTCCACAAGGCCTGCATAGTTCAGGTCGGCCATTTGCCTTTCTTCCAGAGTAAAATGCCTGGCGGCATATTGTTTGAGCTGTAAGAGAAGGGAGTCCAGGTCTTCCGTCCGGATACCGGCCTGCAGGGCCGAGTCAAGATCATCACTTAACCGGAAGAGCTGCTTGTGCTGCGCATCAATGGCCGCAATGCCAAGAGTATATTTTTTGTTCCATTTCATGATGATTTTCGATAGAGTTTCGGGTGTGGCTGGAAAAATGACTTTGGGCCACCTTGAACAAAATATCGAATTTTTCAAGGTACCCTTTTCCTGATTTTTCCTATCCGGTATTGTGCCACCTTTACCGGGGTAACGCAATGAGGGAAAAGAAATGATGCCGGATACAAGTTGTCCTGCAAGAGAAATGAGGTAGACACATGACGACTGTTCTTGACTTGGGTTCGGTGGAGATTTCCTGGCTCGGTGGCGGGGAATTTGAACTGGACGGCGGCACCATGTTTGGTGCGGTGCCGAAAATACTCTGGCAAAAAAAATATCCGGCCGACGAGGAGAATTATATCCGGTTGCTCAACGCACCGCTGCTGGTTACGGTCGGTGGCAGCAATATTCTTATTGATACCGGCCTGGGCAACAAACTCTCCGCCAAACAGAAACAGATCTTCCGGGTATATCGGGACTGGTCGCTGGTGGATGACCTCGCAACAAAGGGTCTTACAAGAGATGATATTGATATCGTCATTCTGACCCATTGCGATTTTGATCATGCCGGTGGAGTGGTCATGCACAATGATCATGGCGGCAGTGAGCTTACGTTTCCCCGTGCCCGGCATATCGTGCAAAGACGCGAGTGGGAAGATGTCTGTTCGCCCAACATCCGTTCGGCCCATACCTACTGGCCGGATAATTTTTCCGGACTTGCCGACAGCGGGCTGTTGGAGCTTGTGGATGGTGAAGCGGAAATTGTGTCCGGGGTCACCGTCCGTCCGACCGGCGGGCATACCCGTGGTCATCAACTGGTGGCCATGGAGGGAACACGGGGATGCGCCGTTCATCTGGGTGATCTTTTTCCTACCCATACCCACGCCAATCCCCTGTGGGTCATGGCCTATGATAATTTTCCACTGGATGTGGTACGAGTAAAAGAGCGGCTGCTGCCGGAGTACCGGAACAGGGATTGCTGGTTTACCTTTTATCATGATATTTATATGAAGGCCTGCAAACTTGATGGACAGGGGCAGGTCGTCGCGTCTCTGGTTTGAGCCTTGGCCGCCCTGTGATTGATTCCGTTCTCCGGTATTTTTCTTTCTTGACAGAAAACCAGGTTTTCAATATAAGATCAAATCAATCTTAAATGTCCATGATCGATATTTTTTCATCTACTTCAAAGGAGTAAACTCATGATTGCCTTATGGATTGAAAATGCGAGCCATGCCCAGCTACAGGAACTCTGGTGGTTGATTTGTTCCGTGGTAGGTTCCCTGTTTCTCTTTCTGACATTTGTTCAGGGTGGGCAGACATTGCTCTGGCAGGTGGCGGAGACGGATACCGATAAGGACCTGATCATCAATTCACTGGGCAGGAAATGGGAGCTGACCTTCACCACGCTGGTATTGTTCGGTGGTGCTTTGTTTGCGGCATTTCCCAAGTTTTACGCAACTTCATTCGGCGGCGCTTACTGGGTATGGATTCTTATTCTGTTTACCTTTATTATTCAGGCGGTCAGTTATGAGTTTCGAAAAAAACCCAATAATATTCTGGGATCCAAGGTTTATGAGGGCTTTCTCCTGGTGAACGGCGTGGTCGGTATCCTGCTAATCGGGGCCGCGGTCGGAACCTTTTTCACCGGCTCAAATTTTGTTCTGAGTCAATACAACCTGGTAACTTGGACCAGCTCCCTGCGTGGGCTTGAGGCGGCCTTTTCCCTGTTTAACCTTTCCGTCGGTTTGTTTCTTGTCTTTAACGCCCGTACTTTGGGTGCTATGTATCTGCTGAATAATATCGATTTTACCGATAATGACGGTCTGGAAGAACGATTGCGGGCCGCGACCTATAAGAATTTTCTCTACAGCCTTCCTTTCCTGGGTTGGTTTGTTCTTCAGGTCATCCCCATGGATGGCTACGGCATTGCTCAAAATGGAGAGATTATTCGTGTAACGTTTAAGTACTTCCTTAATCTTATAGAGGTGCCCGCTCTTCTCATCTCTCTGCTATTCGGCCTCGTGCTGGTCGTGACCGGTGTTATGCTGACCGCCAAAACATCCGCCAGGTGCGGTATCTGGTCATCCGGGTTGGGCACTGTGTTGCTGGGTCTTGCAATTTTTGGAATGGTCGGATTTAACAATACGGCGTTTTACCCTTCCAAGGTTGATCTGCAGTCCAGTCTGACTATTTTTAATGCCTCTTCCAGTCTCTATACTCTGCAGGTGATGACCTGGGTGGCCCTGCTTATTCCGGTCGTGCTTGGTTATGTGATCTATGTCTGGAAGTCCATGGACAGCAAGAAGATGGGCCTGGCCAACCTGGGCGGTCACAGTTCATATTAATTTTGAATAAAGAATCCTATTAAATCAATAGATTCATAAATAAATCTATCGGGAAATCCGTTTATTGGTATGCGACTGACACGCGCCGCTGAATACGCTATCCGTTGTATGGTGTATCTGGCCAAACAGGGCAGGGGGGTCTTGACCAGCAGGCAGGAGATTGCCGAACGGGCTGATATTCCGACGCATTTTC
>DRLX01000052.1 GCA_011322715.1 Desulfobulbaceae bacterium | reverse complement strand
GCCGGACCCAAAGATTCCACTTCGCTTCTCCTTTTTTTTAACAGGTGACGGGTTTCTCCGCCACATGGTACGCAATATCGTCGGCACCCTGATTCCGGTCGGCCGGGGAAAAATGTCCAAGGCTGAATTCACTGCTGTTCTCAATGGCCGTGACCGTCGGGCAGCCGGACCTACCGCACCTGCATGCGGCCTGTTTCTGGTAAGAATCTACTATGATCGGCAAGAGCTTACATTCCCGGACATCAACACATGAATTCCCCTCTCTTTATAACCGAAAAAAAGATCATCCTGGCCTCTTCTTCCCCTCGCCGTATCCGATTTATGCACCAACTGGGCCTTGATTTCACCTCAGTCCCCGCCACTATTGATGAAACACCCAGGACCAATGAGGCCCCGGAAACCTTTGTCACTCGTCTGGCCACGGCCAAGGCCGAATCCATCGGCAAGCATCATACCCAGGCATTTGTCATCGGGGCCGATACTATTGTCGCAATACAGAACAAAATAATCGGCAAACCGGATACCCCTGACCAGGCCCTGCAGATCCTGCAACTACTTCAAGGCACCTCACATCGGGTCGTCACCGGACTTTGTCTCCATTGCCCGGCAAAATCTCTGACAACCTCTCTTGTCAAGACAACTCTTGTCACTTTCGGCTCTTTTCCTGATACCGTCCTTAAGGCGTATATCGACTCCGGCGAACCCATGGACAAGGCCGGAGCATACGGTCTCCAGGGAACAGGCGGATTCCTTGTTGAAAAAATTGTGGGCTCCTGCTCCAATGCTATCGGCATGCCAACCAATGATCTTGTTGCTCTTCTTCTCACCCACGAGATTATTCGTCCAAATACGTAGGATTTTTTTCCCTGGAGATTACAGGAACCGTGCTCCAAAAATAATCGTAATGTTTTTTTACAGATGAATACCGCAGAGAAAGTAGGTGCTATTCCCTTCCCTTCCTTGACTTTGCTTTCTCTCCTGTGCTAATTTTGAATTATTCCACTCCATTTTATCTTTTCATTGCTATAGAGTTCAACATCCAAAATATTCATGCCTAATCCCGGATCACACACAGACCTCTTTACTGAATTGCCGGTAAGGTTGTATTCCTCCCTTCGAACGATCCGTATCTACCCGCCCTCAAATCCACAGGTAACAAAAAGCACCGAATATGTGACAGATGCCCTCAAAGAAATCTTTCACCGCAAAAAAGAAGACATTACCATTGGTTCCTCGGAACAAAAAATTCTCATAAACGGCAAACCGATTCCGGAAAAAGACCAGCAACGCCCTCAAATCCGTGGTCTGGTCGAGCTGTTTGAAACCCTCCAGATCCGGACCCTGACCTTTCGCGCAAATTTTTCCACATCCGACTGTGGCAAGCTGCTGGAGATACTGGCAACAGCATCGGGTCAATTCGGCCCGGAAGCTCCAGTCCCGGAACTTCTGCGCAAGGCAGGACTCACATCGGTCACGGTGGATGAAACACAGTATGTGGCCATTCATAAGGGAGAACGGGTCGCCCCTGAAGGACGCATCCTGCCCAAGGGTAGTTTTCTGCAGGTCAGCGATGCAGAGCTGGTGCAATACGTATTGGCCGAATCAGGGGACAGCGCCCACAATATTACCGACCTGTCCACCGAAGACCTGCAGCGACTTTTTACCCCTGTAAACCAGATTGGAGGTGAAGCCTCTGGGATATCCGACAGCAGCGAAACTCTAAAGAAACTCATTCAACGACTCGACGAAAAAACAGGCCCAGACGAAAAAAAAGTCGTTCTTGACCGATCGGCGGCCGCACTTGCAGGACTGAACAGCGATCTTCTCGCCCGACTGCTGACTACCCTACCGCAGGCGGACACTTCCAGCACTCTGCTTAAAAAAACAGTGCAACAGCTCGATGAAAACCGACTCGAAGAATTGCTCATAGGTATCGTCAACAGCATCCCCGCAGGAACGACAACCGATACAACTTCTTTTACAGAAACACTGAGCGGCAGCGATAAAGCCGATGAAGTACGGAAAATAACGACGAGAATACAGGAAGCACAGGCCCTGATCGGACTGGCGGAACAACCCACCCCCTCTCATCTACTACCGTCTTTACAACAACCGGACTGGTCGGCCCCGGTCCTTGTAACCGCTTTACGTCAACTCGCCGGTGGTCAACAAAAAAACATTTCGCCTGAGAACTTTACCAACCTGCTGGGCCGGTATGAAAAGGAACTTTCACCGACGGTATATAATCAGGTTGCCTCCAAGGCCGGCACCAGAATGGCAACACTGGATGATGAAGAACTCGGCAGGATACTGGTGCAACAATTCAAGGGTATTTTCGGTCGCCAGCTCTACGGGACCGTCGTTGCGCAAATGTCGGATGAAAAATTTGAAAACATCGCCCAGGAACTTAATCTCCTTGCCCAGAAAAAAATCGATGTCCCTCTGGGCAACCTGAATGATGAGGAAGTGCAGGCGGCCTATCAACGGCTCATGCAGACCGTTCGCGGTGAAAAACTACGCGCAGCCCTTGCCCTGCATCAACAGCAACGGGAACAGGACCAGCAACAAGGCCGGGACCAGGTGCGGGAAAAAATTAAACGACTGCTGGGCGGTGACCTTACCGTTCTGAATGATGATCATTTTATTCAAAACCTGCCGACCGGTATCACCCAACTTCTTGAGCGGGACAAGCAGGAAGCCGTTGACCACCTGCTCACCAGAATGGTCACCGGCCTGCGAACAGACGATACCGCCATTCGCCGGGGTTGCGCCGAATCACTCGGGCGCACCGCCGCCACCCTGGCCGAGGCTGGACAATGGCAAAGACTGGACAAATTACTGCCTGCCCTGACCATGGCGCTGCCGCACATGGAAGATCTGCAGGCCGGATTCCAAACATTAAATGTTTTTGAGCGTCTTACCCGGCACCATATAGAACAAAGGGAATATAACCGGGCGGTCAGCGCTCTGGATCCGATTTTTGATTTGACCGTCTATTCCGACGACCGGACGATTAATCTGGCACAACACGCACAGAACTGTCTTGATCGCCTTGCCGATCCCATCCTTCTTGATCCTCTTCTGGAAAATATACAGACGGATAATCAAGACCACGACAACAGTCAATACCTCATCTCGCGCATGGGATCAGGTGCTGCCAATTTCCTGCTGACCCGATTAGGAAAAAGTGAAATCAGAGAAGAACGGGAGCTGTTGCTCAACCTGATCGAGGAAATCGGCAAACCGGCCCGCAATGCCCTGCTGCTCCTTCTTGAACAGGATGCGCCCTGGTATATCACCCGCAATATTATCCGGTTGTTCAGGACCATCGGCGATCCTGACTGTTTCACCACTCTTGCTCCCTATATTCACCATGAAGACATACGGGTGAGCAGAGAACTCGTCCAGACAATAGGCATTATAGGCGGTCATGCGCGAAAGCGATTTTTTCTGCAGGAACTTCCCAGGGCCTCGGCAGAATTGCAACCATTGATCGTCCGGCAGTTGGGTAAAATCCATGATGAGGGCGTTGTTCTGCCGCTGTCCGATCTCCTCATAAAAAGCGCCGGCTCCCCCCACCCCCATACGGAACAATTACAAACCGAGATCTGTATCGCCCTGGCCAGGCTTCGCTCAAGAAAAGCGGTCCCCGCCCTGAAAAGGGTCACTGAAACAAAAGATGTACCCGGCCTCAATGATTACAGCTCGGCTGTGATCACGGCGGCGGAAAGTGCTCTCCATGCCATTGAATCGGAGACATCCATTCTTGATGAGCCCAATAAACCGGCAAATGTTCTGCAGGCACAACGATTGAGGAAACATGATCCTCTGGCGGAAAAAGAAGCGGCTATTCTCCGAAAGGCCGCCAAAGGCTATAAAGAAGAGGCAAAACAGGAATTGTACGATCTTGTCATCAATTGTGCCAGGAACAAGGACTTTTCCAATGCCGAGCGATTGCGTGAACGCATCTATGAAATCGATCCCATGGCACTCACCGAGATTATTCGTTCCGGTGAGTTCATAGAAAAGGAAAAAACAGGCGCGATCAGTCCCAACCAGCTGGAGACCTGGGCCGAACTGCTTGAAAAACTCGATGCAAGCGAATTTTCAGCTATTTACCACGAACTCGAAGAACGGACCTTTGCCTCAGAAGAAATCATCGTCAAACAGGGCGACCAGAATGATGAACTTTTCTTCATCAATCAGGGAAGCATCAAGGTCTCTTATAGCAGGGATGGTCGCGATATCTTTGTTTCCACTCTGATCAAAGGCCAGATAGTCGGAGAAAATTTCTTTGACGCCTCCTTCTGGACGGTCACACTGACCGCCCTGACTCCGGTCAACGTATCAGTTCTCAAGTCGGAAAGTTTCCATCGCTGGCAGGAGGCCTATCCAGGGCTGGAGAACAAACTCTGGAGCTTTT
>DRLX01000051.1 GCA_011322715.1 Desulfobulbaceae bacterium | reverse complement strand
TCTTCACTTAAATCCTCTTCCCTGCTCCGTAACCGTACACGTTATATCTCATGCATCAACAGCCCGGTAGATGAGCAGTCTCTTCGAAATCCATTTTTTTTCGAGGTAAACATTGACCTATGCTTGAATCAAAAAGAAATTCCACTTTCAACCCTGTGCAGGTCCGCCTCAACCATCATCTGGCATAACTCCTCAAGGGTTGTTGTTGCCTCCCAGCCTAAATCACGCTTTGCCTTTGCCGGATCACCAATCAACAAATCTACTTCTGCGGGACGATAAAACTTTTCATTTACACTTACGATTGTTTTGCCATTCGCAGTGTTAATGCCGATCTCATCAATTCCCTCTCCTTGCCATTCGATTTCAATCCCAACGGCCTTACAGCTCATATTAACAAAATCACGTACTGATTCGGTTCGCCCGGTGGCAAGAAGATAAACATCCGGCTTTTCCGCCTGCAGCATTCTGTACATACCGTCGACGTAATCCATTGCATAGCCCCAATCACGCTTGGAGCTTAAATTCCCCAACTCAATGTGATCCTGTTTTCCAAGCTTAATCCTGGCAACGCCATCGGTGATTTTCCGGGTAACAAATTCAAGCCCACGTAGAGGCGACTCATGATTAAAGAGGATGCCACTGGCCCCAAAAATATCATATGATTCGCTATAGTTAATCGTCATCCAGTGAGCATAGACCTTGGCTACCCCATAAGGGCTGCGTGGGTAAAATGGTGTTTTTTCCGTTTGCGGAACCTCCAGGACATTCCCAAACATCTCAGAAGTTGAGGCCTGATAGTATCGAACCTTCGGGTTGACGATCCGAATCGCCTCCAACAGGTGCAATGCCCCCATGGCCGTAATTTTTGTCGTAGCTATAGGCTGTTCAAAAGAAACCGCAACAAAACTCTGGGCAGCCAGATTGTAAACTTCGTCAGCCTCTGTTTTCTCAATAAGGCGTATGGCCGAACTTAAATCAGTCAGATCATATTCCAGTAAATGGAATTCAGGATTTTCATGGATGCCTCGTTCTTCTATCCTCCAAAAGTTAGTCGAACTCGTCCTACGATACGTCCCGTATACAGTGTACCCCTTACTCAAAAGAAGATCAGACAGATACGCTCCATCTTGTCCTGTAATGCCTGTAATAACTGCTGTTTTATTTCCCATTCGACTATCCTGCTGTATTTATTCTTGTTTTAAAACTGCATCCAATAGCTGCCTGGAACTCTGAGCCCAAGTCTGCCACTCTAAATTTGTACTTACGGGATGTTTATCTTCATGATACAAGACGAGCCAGTCAGAAAGAGCGAGCTGCAGATCACGGCCGCCGGATCCAGTAAAATAAAAGGCATGATCTGCCGCGACTTCTCGAAACACCGGCAAGTCCCGGGCAATTAACGGAAGTTGATGCTGGGCGGCTTCAATAAGAGGCAAACCAAAGCCCTCTCCCTCAGAGGCCATTATCAGGGCCGAGCTATAATTATACAACTGCAGCAAAAAAGCGTCACTAACATTCTCAAACCAAAAAAGATGCTCACCATTTTCCGGATGGTGATTAATACCTGTTACAAGCTCTTCAACTTTCCAGCCTTTTTTTCCTGCAATGACCAGCAAAACATCTTCTCCGTCCTTCCAGAGTCCCGTCATGGCATCAAGAACCTGGACATGCCCTTTCCTGGGCTCCAGAGTTCCCACCATAAGAAAGACTGTCTGCTCCTTCAGCCACTGCATTATCAGGTCTTCCTCAACAGACAGACAGCCCTCATGTTCCTGAGGAGAGATATCAGCTCCCAAGTGAAAAAAATCTATCTCCACATCCTTTACCGACTTATAATCTGCAAGATATACTGTCAGCTCTTCTGCAACCGATTTTGAAATGCAAACCAGTCCATCAGCCACAGCAACTACTCTTTTTAACCATGTTCGGAAAACCGCACTCAGGTGCCGATTAAACCATTCCGGATGGGTGACTGCCAGCAAATCATAGACAACAAAATAGACCAGAAGCCCGTGCTCTCTCTGTTGACGTTGCAAGAAACGCTGTGCCCCGGCATCGATTTTATGGTCAAGATCAAGCCCCAGAAATACATCACCCCTGTTAATAACACGCACAGGACCGTCTTCAACTCCTCGATCCTGCGAGCTGCCTCCGGCGCTGAATTTCGCAGCATACCAATACCCTCCCCCCTTTCGATAGACCGGGCGAACCCGTACCTCGGACGGAGGAGACTGCTGAAAACATTTTAAAATATTCCGGACTACCCTTTGAATGCCTGAGCCGTCATCCACATGAATAAACGTCGACACATCAACGAGCAGCTGCCTGTCAGCGGCTTTATACTGAGGAAAATCACATTCCTTCATAAGAACATGTCAACGTTTACCGCAAACAATATCAACCAACTTGCGGAGAGGTTTGGTCAAGCGCCAGGAGCTGCTTGTCTTCATCAAATGAAGCGCTTTGTTCAATCTGTCAATCTGAGCACACTGGGCGGAACATTGTATCCTCCGATACGCGAGTTTTGCCTGAAGCTCTAACAGAACTTCTTCTCCTTTTTTCTTATCTTTATTCACAGCAGACCAAAACCCCAGTTATTTTGCCAGCTAACATAGACAAACTATTACAACAAGCACTTCAACATACTATATATAATGAAACTTGAATAGTGGCCTAAGATAGACTCCGGCAGGAAATATCAGTTCTCATTATGAGAACAGGAAAGAATAAAATTATGCAAGTCTTTCTGTAACAACTCTCGAGAAAAACGTTCAAGATTTTTCCGCTGGCCGCTGATAACATCTTGTCGAAGACG